>CAMWVF010000009.1 GCA_947177545.1 uncultured Clostridia bacterium
ATCTACTATCGTATCATTTCTGCCGTGAACTATTAGTACGTCCCCCGAAAAGCCCGATATTTCGGCAAATGGATCCATGCCGATAACGTCCGCCGCATATCGTCTGCCAAGCTTCATGGGACCGCACCTTATTATGTCGGGAATATTGTTCGGGTCCACCATTGCAAACATCATTTTGCCCGCCCTCGCATCATCAGGAATACACAGCGCAGGATAAAACAAAATCAGCCTGTGTACGCGGTTTTCGGACTTTGCCGCGGAGAGCGCCGAAACAAACCCGCCCTGACTGCACCCCATAAGCGTGATTTTTTCGCGATCCGCCACATCTCGGGATTTTGCGTACTCCATAACGGCTTCCAAGTCGAGTACCTCGGTCAAAACGGACATATCTGTTGTCTTGCCGTCGCTTTTGCCTTTTATCACGCAGCCGCCCGAAAAATCGAAGCAGTAAGAAAGATACCCCATTTCAGCAAACGCCTTTGCGTAATGCCTTACGGTATCCTGAAAAGCCATAAAGCCGTGGCTGACTATCGCAACGGGCAGCTTTCCGCCCTCTGTGATTTTGGGGCGGTATTCCGTTCCGCGAATGGTCAGACCGTCTCTTTTGCAGGAAAATTCCGACTCCAAATAATTGCAATTCTTATTTTTACGAAGCATTGACATACACCTCTCAAAAAATTTCTTTTGCATTTTTCGGTAATTTTTTGACTTTTTCAAGCCACATTCGGCTGTTTTTCGCCATTTCAAGGTCGTACTCCGTTTGCAGCTTTTCCGCAATTTCGGGGGCAAATTCGTCCGCCATACCGCACATTACATAGACGGATTTCCATATCTCGGAAATGTCGGCATTGCTGTAGGTACTCAAAAAACGCTGCCACACAGTAGGTTCAAGCCATTTGTACATATACTTTGCGGACTTGCCCACGCTGACAGAAAAGTCCGTCTCAAAGCCGATTTTCCATGATAAAATTTTCACAAGCTGGGGACGTATACACTCGTTCAGCATATCGAGGACATAGAGAAATTCCTCCCGCCACAAGCCCTTTGCCACGTTGTTCATGCACCACCAAAACTCGTTGCAGGCGGCGTAAAATTCCGCCGCCGTGGGCTTTTTTACGCGGTAGTCCTCATCGGTGGCGGAGGGAATTTTCGGCAGAATACCGTCCTTGTCAAGGAGAATTTTGTAAAGCTTGTCGTCCGTGACATGGCAGTCCCAAGTCGGCTCAACATGGAGGTCCATTCGGTTGCCGTCCGCAAATTGAATAAGCCAGCCGTAGCATTTGTCAAAAGAAACGTCCCTGCCAACGGACTTCTCAAGCTCGTCGGGACACTGCATATAAAGCCGTTCGCCGAAAATATCTATCCAGCTTTTGTCCTCGTAAAAGGGCTTTGTCTCGGTGACAACGTACACAACGTCGTAATCCTGAAAAATATCGCGCGGGACGTTGGGATTAGTCCGCGAGCCGTTCATATACACCGCCCTGATGCGGTCGTCGGCTTTCGCCGTGCCGATTATAAGGTCGTACATTTCCTTTTCGGTTCGCATTTTATTTATTCCTTTCCCAAAGCAAGATCATGTCCGCAAGAAATTTATCGGGGTCTTTGCCGGTACCGTTCAGCGAAAGGCTTATAGGCTGATACCCAAGTTTCATGTTAAGCTCGGCGGCTTTGCGGGTAAGTCCGCCGAGACGGTCAAGATACTCATCGGGATACGCAAGCTCAATCTGAATAAGCTTGTTGTGCTTCATCGTTATCATATATATCCTTTTTACGTCGCTCGACGGCACAAATCCCATAGCGCTGCTGTTGTCTGTAAAACCGCTTTCGTCCGCAATTATCAGCGGTTTGGCGTTTATAAGACGCTTTAACAAAACTACCGCAGCGTACACGCAAGCCACGGCACAGACCGTAAAAAGCACCTTTCCGAAAGCAACTCCGAGCGGGGTCGAAAAGAGCCGTTCCGTACGCGCGCCTCCGCCGCCGGATTCAAGGTTAAAAACAAGCCAAATCATACAAAAACACGCAAAAATCAAAGAAATTATATACAGCAAAAGGGTGGACTTTTTCTGCATAACAACAATTTTTTCGCTTTTCATTTTGGTATCCCTCTTTTATTTTTCGGAAATTTCTTTTACCCAGCCGGCAACGCCGTGGGGAAGTCTCCCGTCCGCAGGCTTGCCGTTATCGAACATCAAATTGTGCTGCACCCAGTTTATCATGCAATGCTGCCCCATTTCAATGCCGTAGTTTACCGAAGCAACGCCCCCGTCGCCGTTATATACCCATTTCGGAAAGAAGCAAAGAGTATTTTTCATGCTCCGTAATTTTTCCTCGCGGGGAGTAATGCACTTGTCAAAAATCGCCATTTCATCACGTCTGCCGTGGGCAATGAGCAAGTTTACGCCGCTTTCCGAAATTTTATCGAGAGCATTATCATCGGGGACATACCATGAAGCTATGGGTATTGCGCCGTTAAAATAGCTGCCATAATCTTCTAACATTTTCCATGTCATAAAGCCGCCCGCAGATGCTCCCATAACGAATTTTTTGCCCATATTCTGCTTGTGATTTTTGCGGACAGTATCGAAAATATCCTTTAAAATCGGGGAATAATCATAGTTTTCGTCTCCCCATGAGCCGCTGATGTTTCCGTCTGCCTGACGCTTTTCAAAAGCAAGAGGAACTATAAGATATGCCCCGCCCATTTCCAGTTGGTACTTGGGAGAAGCATACTGCTCCGCGCCGCAGCACATTATGCATTTAACGCCGTCCAGAGCGTTGCTCATGCCGTGAAGCCACATCAATGCAGGGTATGTTTTGTTTGGGTCTGCACCGTGTTTTACGGGATTATAAACGTAGTAAGTCATGCCGTCGGCGGAGACATACTCATCGAAAAGGTCGAAATAAATTTTGGTTTTGTATGTAACTGAATAGCTGATAAATTCGCCCTCCGACAGGAATTTCGCCCAGTCTGGGACGGCGTTTTTGTTCTGCTGAATTTTATTGAATTCGGGCAATGGCATAAAAATTCTCCTTTCACAATTCAATGTCGTTTCCCATGTCTTTTTTGTATTGTTCACGGACTGCCTTTTTTATGTAGCCGTTAAGGCTGTCCCCCTGCTTTTCGGCGGCGGCTTGGAGTTCCGATTTTGTACCTTTATAAACGCGGATTTTAATTTCATCGTAATTATTTTTCATGTATTTGGCGGTTGCCTTTTGCTGTGATTTGCTGACAGGCGACATTTTATCACGCTCTTTCTGAAAATTTATAACATTGGAAATAAATTGCACAATATATCGGGTACAATATTATTAAAAATGCCCATTGATATATAGGGTACGATATAGTATAATATAAACATCAAAAACTAAAAAGGAGAAATTAAAATGAACTACCCCACATTAGAGGACATTTTTTGGGAATTTAATCTTAATCCGGTAAAAACTCCCGATATTGTCGAAATGGATAAATGTATAAACGGTTATTTGGACAAGCTTGTCGATAAAAATAAGCTGTCAGACGGTGAAGCCGACTGCATTGCAGAGCTTATCGGCGAAATGAACAGCGTTTGCAAAGCCGCGGCGTTCAGAAAAGGTTTTCACCTTGCGGTAAAGCTTTTTATTGAAAATTAGGCGGGAAAATCTCCCGCCTTTAATCACCAAGGTTTTACCGTACCGACAATTTCCTGCAAATTGTTAAGACCGTTGTCCTGTACATATTTTTCCAGACCCTCGATTATTTTCACGGGGGTCATTGGGTCAGAGAACAGAGCCGCTCCTATCTGGAACGTGCTTGCCCCTGCCATCATAATTTCAACAGCGTCCTGCCATGTGGAAATTCCTCCCATGCCGCAGACGGGTATTTTTACGGCGTTTGCCACCTGCCAAACCATTCTCACCGCCACGGGGAAAACCGCCGGACCGGACAGTCCACCGACGTTATTGCGCAGAATGGGACGGTGCGTCCTGATGTCGATACGCATTCCCAAAAGCGTGTTTATGAGGGAAACAGCGTCCGCGCCCTCGGCTTCAACAGCCTTTGCTATATCTGCAATGTTGGTCACGTTTGGGGAAAGCTTCATCATCACAGGCTTTGAGGTTGCCGCTCTGACAATTTTTGTAATTTGTGCCGCACCCTCGCAGGTCACACCAAAAGCCGCTCCCCCAGCCTTTACGTTGGGACAGGAAATATTTACCTCTATCATATCAACGTTGGTTTTATCCAATTTTTCTGCAATTTCGCGGTATTCCTCCGCTGTCGAACCTGCAATATTAGCAATAATTACCGTGTCCTTGGTTTTAAGATTAGGCAGCTCGATCTTGATAAAATGGTCAACACCCGGATTCTGCAAGCCAACGCTGTTCAGCATACCGCTTGGAGTTTCCGCAATTCTCGGCGGCAGATTTCCGTTACGCTTTGCACCCGTCGTACCCTTTACCGAAATTCCTCCCAGCGTCGATAGAGGAAAGAAATGCTCAAATTCACGTCCGTAACCGAACGCTCCCGAAGCGGGTATAAGAGGGTTTTTGAAATCCACACCCGCAAAATTTACCGAAAGCTTACTCATCAAAAAGCACCTCCTCTGCGCTGAAAACGGGACCGTCCTTGCAGACGTGGGCGTAATATTCCTCGCCGTTGCGGATAGTTCTGCACGCGCACACAAGGCAAGCCCCAACGCCGCAGCCCATTCTCTCTTCAAGGGAGACTTGGCAGGGAATGTCGTTTTCCTTAGCAATTTCCACAATTCTGCGGAGCATAACGTTAGGTCCGCAGGCATAGATAACGTCGGGCTTTTTCTTTTGCAGGACTTCTTTCAAAGCGTCCGTCACAAAGCCTTTTTTGCCCGCCGAGCCGTCGTCGGTGCAGAGTATTGTCTCAGCTCCCGTAGCGGCAAAATCCTCCTGCAAAATAACGGCGGCGGCGTTCCTGAAGCCGCTTATTACAGTACCCTTTTCACCGAATTTTTTTGCAACCTCAAGCATGGGGGGATTGCCTATACCACCACCGACGATAACAGCGGTGTCGTACTGTTCAAGCTTGAATGCCCTGCCGCCGAGAGGTGCGACAATGTCTATCATTTCACCCTCCGCAAGCTGTGACATGACCTTTGTGCCCTCGCCGCGGACCTCGAAAATAATACGCAAAGTCCCCTTTTCCTTGTCGATAGAGCATATTGAAATGGGGCGGCGGAGCATGAAGCCCTCCGCCTTGACGTTGACGAACTGTCCCGCCTTAGCCACTTCCGCAACCTCGGGACAGAGTATTGTCAGGTCGTATATTTCCTTTGCCAAAGTCTTTTTTGACAATATAAGATAATTGCCCTGTTTGTATTTCATTCAAGCCTCTCCTTTCGTATTAAAACTTAATGTCGCTTATAGTCAGCTTCATACCGATATCATTTCCAACCACTTCGCCTGTTTCATAAAATCCGAACGATCTGTAAAGATTTCTTGCAACGTCATTTGCCGAATAGTACGCGACAGTCGGCATAATATTTAATTTACGCCGAAATTTTAATATTATGCGGGCGGATATGGAATCCGCCCTTACAAGACTGAAAACTTTCCTCATATCTTTGTAATATCTATCATTTCCATTTCGTCGATATTCTTGCCCATCATAAGTATGTCCGCAACAGCGTTTGCGGTGTCTATCGCCGTCAGACAGCATATTGAACGCTCAACCGTCTTGCGGCGTATCTTTACGCTGTCAAACGCAGGAATACGTCCCTTTGCCGAGGTTGAGATAACATAGTCCACCTTGCCGCTGTCAAGGAGAGTCATAACGTTTGGCTTTTCCTCCGAAGCACGCTTTACAACGTTTGCCGCGACCATGTTTCTGTTCAGCATGGAAGCCGTGCCGCTTGTTGCGTAAATGTCAAAGCCCATATGCTCGAACTTTTCGGCAACGTACAGAATTTCCTGCTTGTCGGTGTCGCGGACGGTTATAAGTACTCCGCCGCCCTGTTTCTTTTCAAAATTATAGCCTGCTCCGACAAGTCCCTTGTAGAGTGCGTCCTCGAAGCTTCTTGCGATACCCAAGCACTCGCCTGTGGACTTCATCTCCGGTCCCAAAGCGGTGTCAACGTCGTGGAGCTTTTCAAAGCTGAACACAGGTACTTTTACCGCAATAAAGTCCGCCTCTTTGTACAGACCGCTTGTGTAGCCCTGCTCTTTAAGGCTTTCGCCCAACATAATTCTTGTGGCAATATCTACCATAGGCACGCCCGTTACCTTAGAAATATATGGAACAGTTCTTGACGAACGTGGGTTAACCTCAATAACGTAAACCTCGTCGTTGTAAACAACGTACTGAATATTTACAAGACCAATAACGTGCAGCTCCATAGCGAGACGGCGTGTGTACTCGATGATAGTTTCGCGGATTTTCTTTGTGAGAGTGAGAGCAGGGTACACCGAAATAGAGTCACCGGAATGGATACCCGCACGTTCGATATGCTCCATAATCCCGGGGATAACAAAGTCCGTGCCGTCGCAGATAGCGTCAACTTCGACCTCCTTGCCCATCATATATTTGTCGATAAGAACCGGGTTTTCAAGTCCGCCCCGCATGATAATTTCCATGTACTCGATAATGTCCTGATTTGAATGTGCAATAATCATATTCTGTCCGCCTAAAACATATGAAGGACGCATAAGAACGGGGTAACCAAGCTCCTCGGCGGCTTTCAGAGCCTCCTCGGTATTCATGACCGTATGACCTGCAGGACGTGGTATTCCGCACTTGTTCAGCAGCTCATCGAAACGCTCTCTGTCCTCGGCAGCGTCAATGCTGTCAGCGGACGTACCGAGAATATTCACGCCCATGTCGGAAAGGTGCTTTGTCAGCTTGATAGCTGTCTGACCGCCAAACTGTACCACAACGCCGTATGGCTGTTCTGTTTCAACAATTGCTTCCACGTCCTCCTTGGTAAGCGGGTCGAAATAAAGTCTGTCGCCTGTGTCAAAGTCGGTGGAAACCGTCTCGGGATTGTTGTTGCAGATAACAGCCTCATACCCCATTTCTTTCAAAGCCCAAACGCAATGTACGGAACAGTAGTCGAACTCGATACCCTGACCGATACGAATAGGTCCCGAACCGAAAACAATGACCTTTTTCTTGCCTGAATTTTTCCGTTCGATAAACTGTTTAGCCTCATTTTCCTCGTCAAAGGTAGAGTAGAAATATGGGGTCTCCGCTTTAAACTCTCCAGCGCAGGTGTCAACCATTTTGAACACCGCTCTTGTGCGCTTAGGACACTTCTGTCCGCTCAAACGCTCGATAGTGCTGTCAAGATAGCCGTAACGCTTTGCCAAGTCGTATTTTTCTTCGGTCAGCTCACCGTCCTTAAGCAGTCTTTCAAGCTCCACAAGATTGTTGAGCTTAGACAAAAACCAGCAGTCAATTTTTGTGATCTCGTGTATAGTCTCAATTGGGATATTTCTTTTCAGAGCCTCAAATACCACAAAGGAACGCTCATCGTCCACAGAGTACAAAAGGTTCTTGATCTCACTGTCCTCAAACTTTTCAAGCTTTTTCAAGTTCATAGTATCAAGTCCCAGCTCGATTGAACGCACCGCTTTCATCATGGCTTGCTCAAAGGACGTTCCTATTGCCATTACCTCGCCCGTAGCCATCATCTGCGTGCCGAGAGTACGTTTTGCATATACAAATTTATCAAACGCCCACTTGGGGAATTTTACTACAACATAGTCAAGCGCAGGCTCAAAGCAGGCATAGGTCTTGCCCGTAACCTGATTTATAATTTCGTCAAGACTATATCCGATAGCGATTTTTGTTGCGACCTTTGCAATGGGGTAGCCTGTGGCTTTTGAGGCAAGAGCAGAGGAACGTGAAACTCTCGGGTTTACTTCGATTACAGCGTACTCAAAGCTTGTAGGGTGCAGCGCAAACTGACAGTTGCAGCCGCCCTCAACCTTAAGCTCGGAAATGATGTTCAGCGCCGCAGTACGCAGCATCTGGTACTCCTTATCCGTCAGTGTCACCGCAGGGGCGATAACAATAGAATCGCCTGTGTGAACGCCTACAGGGTCAAAGTTCTCCATAGAGCAAACGGTTATAACATTGCCCTTACTGTCGCGGATAACCTCAAATTCTATTTCTTTCCAGCCGCTTATGCACTTCTCGATAAGCACCTGCGTAATGGGGGACAAACGCAAGCCGTTTGTGGAAATGTCCCGAAGCTCGTCCTCGTTGTAGGCGATACCGCCGCCTGTGCCGCCGAGAGTAAAGGCAGGGCGAACAATAACTGGATAATCTATCACCTCGGCAAAGTCAACGGCGTCCTCAACAGTTTCAACAACCTTTGAGGGTATGCATGGCTCGCCGATTTTTTCCATAGTGTCCTTGAAAGCCTGTCTGTCCTCCGCTTTATGTATGGTTTCGGGATTTGCGCCAAGAAGCTTTACGCCCTGCTCGTCCAAGAAGCCGCACTCCGCAAGCTGCATTGAAAGGGTCAGACCGGTCTGTCCTCCAAGGGTTGACAAAACGCTGTCAGGCTTTTCAATTTCGATTATTTTTTTCACAACGTCAAGGGTAAGCGGTTCGATGTACACCTTGTCCGCCATAGCCTTGTCGGTCATTATCGTCGCAGGATTCGAGTTGATGAGTACTACCTCCAGACCCTCCTGCTTCAGCGCGCGGCAAGCCTGTGTTCCCGCATAGTCAAATTCGGCTGCCTGTCCGATAATGATTGGTCCCGAGCCGATGACGAGGACTTTTTTTATATCTTTTCTCAACGGCATTTCAGTTGTCCTCCTTTAATAAACTTTCCATAAAAAATTTTTTAATAAGTTTTACCAAATTGCCGCAGCAATTCGGCATAATTTCCTCAAGGTCGTTTTCAAAACAGTCCATAGACCATTTCAGATTTTTCCTCATAAGCTTAAAATCCTCCGTACAGCCGTATTTCATAAGGTGCGCCTGCTTTTCGGCGGGAATAAATTTCAGCTTGTTTTCCGCACCGCCCCAATTTGTTTCGTCGTACATTGTCAGCAGCAGCGATGTATGAGTATCCATTAATGTTCTCAAAACCTTGTTAAGCTTAAAAAAATCCCTGCGCAGAAAATATTTCACCGACATCTGAACGTGAAGCCAGTATGTTTCAGCAAGCCGCTCAACGTCCGCCCGCCACGGTTCGCCTTTGGGAGCGTTAACAATGAGCCTTTCTGCGGCGTTGTCCTTAGAAAAAATCACATTTTCCTCGGTCAGACCTGTGTAGTGGAACCTGCACATATAGTCATCAATATAGCCGCTGTTCAGCAAAAACACGTCGTACTGAAAAATTTTACCGTTGAAGCTTAAAATGTAGTCATAATTTTTCATAGCCTCGCCGTTAAAATCCTCTCCCCAGCACAAGACAACCTCGTCACAAACGTCTGCAAGTATTTCTTTTAGCCGCTTGTCTGTTTCGCTGTAAGCCGACTTATCCGCCAAAATAACTATATCCACATCAGAATATTCGTCAGACAAGCCGTGCATATTTGAGCCGAAATACCATGCTGCCCGAACGCCGTCCATCTCCTTAATAAGAGAAATAAAGCTGTCGTTTACGGTTTTAAGCTCGTTCAGCATATTACTCCCCCTTATGTTTCTTTATCATATCAATAAACTCGTCAAAAAGGTACGCCGTGTCGTGAGGACCTCCGCAAGCCTCGGGGTGGAACTGCACCGTAAAGCATGGGAAATTCTTATATCTCACGCCCTCGCAGGTTTGGTCGTTGGAATTTTTGTGGGAGACTTCTCCCACATCGGGGGAAATGCTGTCGCTCACAACTGCGTAGCCGTGGTTCTGGGAAGTAACAAAGGTCTTGTCTAGCCTGATATCGTCAACAGGCTGATTTGCTCCTCTGTGACCATATTTCAGCTTTTCGGTGCGTGCGCCGTTTGCAAGAGCGGTAAGCTGGTGTCCCAAGCAAATACCGAATGTGGGTATGCCAAGCTTGTTTATCTCTTTCAGATTTTCAATAATATCTGTATTTTCCGCAGGGTCGCCAGGACCGTTTGAAAGCATTATGCCATCGGGATTCAGAGCCTTTACCTGCTCCGCCGTTGTGTCCGCCGGGACTACCGTTACATTGCAGCCGCGCTTTAAAAGCTCACGTCTGATGTTGAATTTATACCCGAAATCAAACAAAGCAACATGGTACTTCGGCTCGTCCGCCTTAAAGAATTCCTGCTCCTTAACAGTGACAGACTTTACTGCGTTCACAATTTTGAACTCGTTTATCTTTTTCAGAAACTCCTCTTTTTTCTCGTGGACATTCTCCGTGGTGATAACGCCGTTCATAACGCCGTGCTCACGGATAATTCTTGTGAGACAGCGTGTATCTATTGAATGTATGCCGATAATATTGTGCTTTTTCAGGAACTCGTCCACGTTCCCCTCGCAGCGGAAATTTGAAGGAGCATTGCACCACTCCCGAACCACATAGCCGCTTACCACGGAGGTATTGGACTCATAGTCCGTGTCGTTCACGCCGTAGTTTCCGATAAGGGGGAACGTCTGGGTGACTATCTGACCGTAGTAGCTTGGGTCGGAGAGAGTTTCCTCGTAGCCCGTCATGCTTGTGGCGAAAACTATCTCGCCGAAAGACGTGCCTTTTGCGCCGAAGCTTTGACCCTCGAACACCCTGCCGTCCGCAAGCATAAGATAAGCCTTTTCACCTAAATTAAATAAAGACATTTTACCAGTCCTTTCAGAGGATAAATCTATTTTTTAAATTATTTTAACTTTATAAAATTATATTTGATTTTTAATGTCCCAAATATATTCAAAGATTTTGTGCTTTTCAAAATCGTCAATAATTGCTTTGGGCAGCATATTCCTGCACTCGTCTTTATCCGCCCATATAAACGCTTGATGTTCATTACTCAAAGTCACAATTTCCGTTTGAGCTTCACAAAGATAAGCAATAATTAAATAGGGTTCTTCCGCATTCACAAGGGTCACATAAGCAACTCGTTCTATTGTGATTTCTGCAATACCTGTTTCTTCTATTATTTCTCTCTTCATTGCTTCTTCGGGTATTTCTCCATACTCAATATTCCCTCCTGCGTTCTCCCAAGTATTCGCACCGGTAGGGTCATTCCCGCTTCTCTGAATGAGAAGAACCTTGCCGAGATTTCGGTTGAATATTATGCTTTTGACAATTATATCAGCTTTCACTGTCTTTACCTTCCTCAATCACGATTTATCAAGCTGCAAATACATTGGTTATGTATGACTGTTATTGATTATATTTATGTAATTTTAACCGCTTGACAAACATGAAATTACCTTTCAATTACAACGGTCAGCAACACCAAGTCATCATCGCCCACATTTATAATGCTGTGTTCGGAGCCTTTTTTACAAATATGACAGCAGCCGGAACGCAGCGGCTCTTCCTTACCGTCACATATTGCTTTTCCTGTACCCGACAGAATATACTTTATATCGTCGCTTGTCATATGCCTGTGAAGTCCTATCGAACCGCCCGAATGAATGGTACACGGTATTATTTTTCTTTGCTCGTCCATATACATTTTAGTCGTCATGCTACCTGTGCCGTTATTCATTCCGTGAGCCGTGACCTCTTTGACAGTATTAAAATCTATCAACACTTATCCTCACTCCTAATCACGTTTTTTCAAATCAGTACCCACCGTAATATCCTCACTCATTTTTATTTTAATGCTGATTTTACCGCTTGATAAACGTGAAGTTTAATTTTGGTATTTTTTAACAGCAGTATAAGCCAAAACAGGAAGAGCAATCAGATCCACAATGCCTATTATTCTTACAGCGATATCGGGCAATTCTATTCCTATAATATTTGAACCTGCCAAAATTGTTGTTGCAGCTCCAATTATTATTAAACTAAAGCACCACATCAAATAATTTTTCTTCTTCATAACAGACCTCCAAGTTACGGTTTACCAAGCTGAAATACATTTTATTTATGTAAATCAAGCCGCTTGACAAAATGAATTTACGGATATAAAACCAGCCTTTGATTTGGATAGCCAAATTCTTCAATAAGTTCTGCTTCTTTGAATCCAAACTTTTTATACAGTGCCCTCGGAGCAATTCCCTTTTCATCATCTTCACGGAATGTTGAGACTGAAATCTCCTTGCTTCTGTCCAATTCACCGAGTGCTTTTTCCAAAAGAGCAGAACCGATACCCTGCCGCCTATATTCGGGCGCAACAGCCATACAACAAATCATACTGCGGTTTCGTGAAAACAAAATCACACCCGCGATATCATTGACGTGCTTTATGCACAAAGCCTGTTTCTTATCCATGAATTTCAGCACTGTCTGCGAATGTTCTTCTATGCTCTCATCTGTTTCCAGTCCGGGAAAATTCCAACTTACACGTTTGATCAAATTCATCCACTGTTCAATGTCGGATGTTTTTCCGAATAACACTTCCATAGAAAACTTCTCCTCAAATTCCGATTTATCAAGCTGCAATTACATTGGTTATTTATAAACCGTCAGTCTTATTTTTTCAATACCGTAACAAACCCCGTAATATCCTCTCTCATGCGTATGCACTCGCGCCTTGCCGCGCCCGCGAAATCGTGAGGGTCGCAGCCCTCCTCCTTCTGGTACGCGCACATAACCGCTCTGGACGAGTTCACGATAGCCCCAAGACCCTTTTGGTCGAAAGCCTTTGCAACGCCCTCCGCGCCGCCGCCCTGCGCTCCGTAGCCGGGAACAAGGAAAAATGTGTGAGGGAGCTTTTCTCTCATTTCAGCAAGCTGTTCGGGATAAGTGGCTCCCACAACCGCGCCGACTGCGGAGTAGCCGTACTCTCCGATAGTTTCAGCGCCCCAATTCTCGCACATATCGCCCATAGTCTCGTATATGGTCTTGCCGTCGTCAAGCTTTCTGTCCTGCAATTCACCGCTGGACTTGTTGGAGGTCTTGACAAGAACAAAGATACCCTTGTCATTTTTCTTGCAAGCCGCTGTAAGAGGAGCAATACCGTCTGTTCCAAGGTAGCCGTTTACGGTGAGAGCGTCCGCGCCGAAGCCCTCAAAAGCCGTGCCGTCCACGTCCGCAGAACCCAAGTAAGCGTTTGTGTAGGCTTCCATGGTTGCGCCTATGTCGTTGCGCTTGCCGTCAACAATGACAAACATACCCTTTTTCTGCGCGTACTCAATTGTATCG
>CAMWVF010000010.1 GCA_947177545.1 uncultured Clostridia bacterium
ACGGACAGATCATTAAAACCGCGTTGCATTGTGTTTGTCTCGATAACGTACATTTCCGCTTCATCATCGGACAAACCCTCTTTAATTATCCCCGGAACGGTTTGCAGTCCTGCCAATTTGGCGGCATTACAACGGTTATGCCCTGCAAGTATCTCATACTTGCCCGTGTCGTTGGGAGCAGGACGGACAATTATCGGCGTTAAAACTCCGTTCGCCTTAATACTGTTCACCATATCTTCAAGCCGTTCGCCCTCATACAGCTTGAATTTGTGATTATGGTAAGAAATAAGCAAGTTAATGTCAATCTGTTTTAACTGCTCCTGCTGTGAAATAAATGCGTTAATATCAAATCCCATAGTTTTTTCCTCCTTGAAATCTGCCGCCGCAGAATTAAGTATAGTATCATTTTTACTTGTGTAACCGCTGCACGTATATCCCGATGGTTTAATGCAATTCTCGTCATTATTTATGCAATCGTCACACATAGAATTTTCTTCCGTTTCAATGTCAATCGTTTTATTTCCCGCATTTTCCTTTGCGATCTGAATACGCATTAAAACAGTTTCCCGTTCTTTTTCTTCGGTCATATCCTTGCGCGTACCGTCACTCCCAAAAAACCTATCTTTGACAAGTCTGCGGGCTTCCGTTCCTTTTTTGTTTTTCTGAAAATTCAAATCGAAAATCGCAAGTCCAAAGCAGCCGTTAAAGGAATAGCACTGCCCAAAATCCGAAGCTCTCCACTCATCGGGAATGCGGTTGCCATATTCCGTTTTCTCTATACCGTCAAGCGAATTGACGTAATTCATAACCCGTCTTACAAAGGAAAGGTCAAGTGAATACAGCTTGCAGGACGAAAAATCTCCTTTTTCCGTTCCGATACAGCACCTTGTCAGATAGGTAATTTTCGGCGTTGCCCTGCATTCGCGTTTAACTACCTCTTTAGTTATCCAGTCCTGTTCTGTCACAATAAATGGACAACCGTAACATTCGTGCTGCGGAGAATAGTCATTCAGAACATATCCTGTTGTTTCGGCTTTTGAGGATTTTTCAAAAGTCTTGCCGCACTTACATATGTACGTCTGCATTGCCGTCCCTCCTTTGTTCGGCTTCACTTTGTAACGATGTAAGCAAATATTCAATAGTATCATTATCAAGTTGACTAACAATACAATCAAGAGATTCTGACCAATAACCTGTTGCACCGTCGTGATTTGTTGCAGATAAAGTAATTTTACCATAAACATTAAGGTATACATCAACTTGTGCAATTGAGCTATAATCATCTCCACTTAAAAAAGGAGTTGAGATAATATGCCTGTTATCTTCAAAAACCTTAATCTTCTCCATTTTCTGCACCTCCATTCCCCAATGGGGAATTTTTATCCCCCATACCACATAAGAACTTCTGTTGCAAGAGCCTTGTATTCCTCGCCAAGTTTAGAATTACCCAAACACAAGCTTGTTTGTTTTTGTGCCGAATATGCAGCTTCAACAGAATGGCTTATATGTGTTTTCATTAGAAGTTCACTATACTGCTCCGAAAGCGTGTTCATAATTTCTCGTGTCATGACGGTATTAGTAAGCATTGTCGGAAGTATGCCAATAATTTCGAGTTTAGGATTTACTGTACCTTTTATCTGTTTAATAACATCTGTAATACCCTCTAATACGTCCAATGCAAATTTTTGCGTTTGGACTGGGATTATTACACCGTCAGCTACTGTAAATGCGTTCATTGCCAATATGCCAAGGGATGCAAGACAATCAATAATTATGTAGTCATACTCTGCAAATCGGTCAGCGGAAAGAACACGTTTCAGAACGCTTTCTCTCGCAAGAGCCTGTGACAGATAAAAGTCTGCCGAGGAAAGGTTAATATCCGAGGGGACGTAATCAACGTTATTCTTTTCGTTGTGCAATATCCCGTCGGGAACTTCGCCGCCGCGAACGGCTGTTATCATCATGTCGTTGATGTTGGGACTGCCGTTGTCCTCATATCCGAGATACGCCGACATATTAGCCTGTGTGTCAAGGTCGATAAGGCAAACCTTTTTGCCGATAAGAGCAAGAGCCGCTCCGAGATTGACCGTTGTGGTTGTTTTTCCTACGCCGCCCTTTTGGTTGGCTACTGCAATTATTTTTTTACTCATTTTAGTGTCCTCCTAAAGTTTTTCATTTTCAACTATGTTCGGGATAGCGAAGTTTTATTGCCTCCCAATAGTAAGGCGCATATTCGCTACAGAAAATATTTGCGACAGTACAAAGGCTTACTTCATCATCAGGACACCAAGCGGTATGTCCGGTGAAAAGATTAAAGGCAAGATAAGTAGTCTTTTGAGATGTGCTTGTTTGCCAACCCTGCTCTAAGGCTGAAAGGTCTATGCAGCAATCTTCAAAGTTATATAACTGTTCAATATGCTTGCAGCATACCGTATCAAGAGTGAGCAAATAAGCAAGAGCCTGCCTGTAAACGTCCTTACTATCTGCCGCCCCCATTCTTTTAAGCAGAGAATAATACTCATTTTCGTGTTCCTTGTTTCTAAAATTCATTTTTTATTCCTCCTCGTTTTCTTCATCAGTTTCGGGCAAATTCGCTACCCATATTCTGTACGCCGCATCCTCCGCTTCAAGGATAGTCATATTCAGCATACGCATAGCCTCGGCAGGGTCTTTCTTTTCGGCTTTCAGATATTCGTCCGAGTTGGTGTACCGCGCGATATAATTCTCGACATACTGTTCCGCAGATTTCTGAACAGATTCAAGATGTTCTTTAAGACTGCCGCTTTCAACCATTGCCTCGTACATATCGGGAGCGTGGTTTTCAAGTATCTCCCTGCGCTGTTCTGCGTATTTGCCCTGTACCTTGATTTCATTGTTTGCCATAGCATTTTCCTCCAGTTTTTAAAAATTTGTATTTCTGTGTTTATTGTTTATCTACAGTTTATGAGCATCCATAAAACTGATAACTTCTTTTGTCTTATTGCAAATGTCAATTAATTTTTCACAATCTTCTGTTAAATGTATTATGTCATCCATTTCATGGTAAAGTCTGAAACATTCCATACTATCATTGGCACGTTTCATGTATTTTTCAAGTTGTTCTTGCCATTCCATTATTGTAATTTCTCTTTTTGTTCCTTTAAGTATTTGCATTTTTTATTTCTCCTTAATCAACCTTTCATAATTCCCCAGTGGGGAAAATTTTACACAAGCTCGATGTCAGCGGACACATCAAGCAATTTTTCTTTCAACATAATTATTCCGCTTGAAATAAACGTTGCCGCAACGGGAAGAAGTATCGCCGCAGCTCCAAGCAGCGCAGCAGTCAGAGCCGCACTGCCCTCCGCCATAATCCACATAATAATCGCCGCCAAAATTGCCGCGCCTCCCGCATAGAAGCCAAGTCTTTGCAGAATTGCCGAAGCAAACAAGGCTATAACGCCTATAACCCCCACTACCGCCGCTGTCAGATACAGAACCGCCTTTGCCAAAAGCTTTACGGGAATAAGTAAAATCGTTGTCATTTTCATCAGCCTTTCGTAATTTTCCGCTTTCGGGAAATTTGTCCCCACTGGGGAATTTCTTACTGTAATTATATTATACTACTGTTGACAGTAAAATGCAATATCCAAAATACACAAACTTTTACAAAAAACTTTGTCTATTTTTTACTGTTGACAGTAAGCGAAATATGGTATAATATTATCAAGTAAAGAAAGCGAGGTGACAAATAATGTCAAAAAAGCCTTTAAGTGAAAAAGCCAAGCAAAGCATACGAGCGTGGGACAGGGAGAATATGCGTACTCTTTCATGTCGTGTCCGTACCGATGAAGCAGAGGTTTTTAAGCAATACTGCACCGAACATGGCACGACCGCGGGGGAACTGCTGAAAAAATATGTCGGCAAATGTATTTACGAATACGGTGAGGAGCTGCGCAAAGCCGAGCAGGAGGTGGGAAAGTAAGCGCTTACGGAATACTGCCAACTCCTTTTTCAGCTTGGTATTTTCTGATTTTAGCTCGCAGTTGTTTTCCATGAGCATATTCGTAATTGTGCAGTTCATGCAGAAGCTTTTCATGCATATTCTTTTTAAAAGTTTCAAAACGTTCGTCTCCTTTATAATTACTTAATTGGAGAGTATCACTGAGTAAAGTAATGAGCTGAGCTTTCTTTTTGGTATCGGTATCATAAAGCATAATAATATCATCGCACAAAACTTGTACATCGGATAAGAATTTACAGCAAGAACCGCTCCTGCTTGCTCTGAAAGCGCATATGTAAATTGTTGCTGAAGATTGTCTTATTTCTTGAGGTACATCGCGCAGCCAAATCTGATCTTTCAGTATCAACTTTCCTATCCATGATACCACATCTCGGTACAGTTCATCAATGTTTTTCAAAATAAATTCCTCCAGTTTAACGTTCAAAATACTTGAACAACATTATCAAAATCAGCCGTATCAATTAACGCACAGCCGCAAACGCATATTATTTTACAGCAGCCGTCGGTTGAAACAATCGACTTGTTTATGTGGTAATGCCCGCAAATATTTACGCTTATGCCGTTTTCTGTGACATACTTGCTTATGCCTTTAAGACCACAGTGCGCCTTGTCGTTTACAGAGCCAAGTTCACCGTACATTGTGTCGTGAGAAAAAAGTACGTCGCATTTTGTAAGCATATCGACAAATTCAACGCTTTCTGCCTGCGTCATCATAGCAAAACCGCCGCTTTTATATCTATGACTTCCTCCAAAGCCTGCGAAAAGAAGCTCGTTATGCCGTATAACCTTGCCGTGAATATCAGAAATTCCCGATATTTTTGGGGTTTCCCATGTATCGTGATTTCCCGAAATTCCGTAAAACGGCTTGCCTATGCATTTCTGTATTTTGGTAATTGCTTTTGGCGGATTATCTCCCAAAGAAACACAAAAGGCATAATTATCGGACGGCGGAATACGGCGCATTTCATCATCGGTGGGAACACCGTGCAAATCCGAAAAAACCAATATTTTCATAGCAAAGCTCCTCCTAAAGCGCATAGCAAAAATCCTCAAGCTTATAGTCCGAAAACCAGTTGAACAGGGTGGACTTCAGATAGCTTCGGGGATTTTTTATTTTTGTTTCAGTAACTATCGCCTCCCATTTTTCTTCAAAGCTCCAAATGCATTCAGTGAGCGAGGACGTTCGTATCAAGCCGTTAAGCCTGTCTATAACGCCCTTACCGAGGACATAGCCGTCTTGTATTTTTGTTTTCTCGGCACAAGCCATTTCCGCAAGTACACCGATCACAATGTCGGCAAAATCCATATGCCGCTTGTCCGTGTCGGTCAGATAATAGCTGTACCCAAAAAGGAAACGCAAAGCGGTACCCATAGCGACCTCGTCATTGCCAAGCTCATACGGGATAATACAGCCGTCTGTTCTGCGGCTTTCCTCGTCAAATGCTGAAAAATCTTCCTCGGACTTTGGCGGATCGGCAGCAAAGCGGTACGAACAGCGTTCGGGAACATAACCGAGCGCACCGAGTATCTCGCCGAAGGTTTTATTTTCAGCGGAGCAGTTCTCTCCCTCAATCGGTCTGTCACGCGCCTGCGCGGGATTGAGGGATTGATTGAATTCAGTCTCGATAAAGTCAGTCTTGATATTATCAGTCTTTATTGTGTCGGTTTTTCCGATGTCATGACTTCGGTTTTTCGGAAGTCTTGACTTCTGATTTTCCGATGTCATGACTTCGGTTTTTCCGATGTCTTGACTTCGGTTTTCCCGATGTCTTGACTTCTGATTTTCCGATGTCTTAACTTCTTCGTTTTCTCCATCGGACGTTTCCTCGGATTCGTGTACAAAATTTTTCACATAAATAAGCGCAGGACGTCCCATTCCACGTTTTTTGCGCGAAATAAGCCCTATTTCTTCAAGTTCATTGAAAATTTTTACACATTTATCGTTGCCGCAGTTCATACACTGTCTGGCTTCGTCCTGCGTAAAAATTATGTACACACGGTTTTCCTCGTCAAGCCAACGGTTTTTGACCGATAAGCTCATTCTGTCAAGCATGAGACTGTACAATATCTTTGCGTCGCAGGACATTGAAATAAACGTCTTGTGGGTAAACAAAAATTTAGGCACACGCAAAAATGAAAATTGCTCCGCCTCATTGCCGTAATAATAATCAAACATAGTATTCATATTTTACACTTCTTTCAGGTTTATGTATTCCGTTGTAAATAACAATCATTGACGGAAACGGGGCAGGATAAGCAGTATTGCCGTGTTCGTCTGTAAAACGTATTCTTCCGCAAACAAACCGTATTTCGGCTAACAATTCCACGGAAATTCTCTCCGCATATTTTTCTCCCCGACAATGGGTATCAGACTGTCTTTCATAAATATGGGGACTTTGGCGAACGAACATATATTGTCTATCCACACCTTTGGGGGAATAACCTTTTCTTTTCGGTTTCCAGTCTCCGCGCCTATAATTATCCAGTCGGAAAAGGCGGAAAAAGTACTGTCCGTTTTCACATCTCGGTAAGCCGTTATATCCTCCAACAGCGGCTCTATGCTGAAAAAGGTATTGGCTTTCATAGGCATAGCACCAAAAGCCATAATTGCCTGTTCAAGCTGCTCTGTATTCGTGACAGACGTACCGTACCACATATTACCGTCAAGCGGCAGCCTGTTCCGCAAGTACAGCTTCTCATAACGCTTCGGATTTTTTGTAAGAAAAAGGTACGAGTGCTGCGGAGCATATTTGCAAGCCGCAAACACTTCACATATCCATTCATCGGGAATCCAGTCCCCGAAAAGGTCAGCCATACTGCATACAAAAATCGTTCGCGGTTTTGCCCACTTGTGCAGTTCGTCAAGCTTGTATCTGTGAAATGTGGGGCTAAAACTGTGAGGATATGGCAATATCTTTCCCGTCTGACTTTTGACAGGCTCGTTTTCCTCAAAAATATTGGCACACTTTTGATTACCGCCAAAACGCACCGCCATTTTTCTCGCATAGCAGTACGTACAGTCGTTGAAACAACCCGTTACGGGATTCCAACTGCTGTCGCACCATTCTATTTTTGTGTTATTCATATTCAATAATCCTCCGCAAGTTCGATTGATGTATTATTTTTTATAAAATGTGCTTTCATTGATCTGAACGAGTTCCAAAACGGATAATATGTATATACGGTCAGTTTCTTTTCAACATCCTCACGAACCGCTTTGCACTCCCTTTTAAGCTTCTTCCTTTGCTGTGCCGTAAGTAAGGAGCTTTTATGCCTAAAACAAAATCTCCTGCGTTCCTCGCAGTCCTCAAGACACCATTTCGTTTTGAATTCTCCGTCAATAAAGACAGCTAACACATTGTGAAGCGGCTTATACTGCCTGACCTCAACGATTACGTTATATCCGTCGATTTTTAACTTTACATAACCAAACGGTGACGAGAGCTTGTCCTCGATTTTTGCCCATTCTTCCTTAGTCATTTTTTTCACACCTTTCTCTTTCAAACGCTAACATTAACGCCGTTGACCGTAACGCTCGGATCGTCAAGGTCGATAACAAGACATCTCCTGCCGCCGATAACGCTTGTACGCACCTTGTCAGCCGCATAACGGTTGATGTTTACGGTTATTTCGGGCGTGGACAGCACTATCTTGTTCTCCGCAAGATTTTCCGCCGTAAGTCCGTCCGCTTCGCCTACCTTTTCCTTGAATACGGCGTGGAGCGAATCAAGCTTCTCGCTGCTTACCCCTGCGTCGAAAAGGATATTATGTAATTTATTTTCGTCAATAATCGGCAGCTCCGTCTCGTTTTTAGCGTTATTCACAATATCGCGTAAAGCCTCGTTGATTTGCGTAATGACGGTATAGCTAAGCTCGTCAGCCGCAACGTCTGTGAGGACTTGCCGAAACGTTTCCTTTTCGCGCTGAAACGACATAACGAAATTACAGCCGAGAACGTCTTCTACTATTGAGAGATTAGGCTTTTGCGGCGATTTTGTGTAGTACATAACATTGTTCACATCGGGAGCGCGGTCGCTGAAAACAGGGAATAAAAAGCCGTCTGTAGGCGTTCTGCTTATGATGAGGTCGGTATTGGACTTTTTTGCGATAGCGTTTGTTTCTCCGTCAAACATCAAGCCGTAATCTTCCGTACATACGGGACAAACTGTAGCAACGATAAAATTGTATTCGTCCCCTTCCCCGTCATAGCTTTCACCTTTAGTCATAATGCTGTAGGTGCAGTACCCCATTATCAGCGTATACGCCATTCCATACTCCATATTGTCAATTATCCGAGCGAGAAGCTTGTCGTTGGCAAGCTCGTCCTCCAGCTTACCATTCAGAGCAGCATATAAAATATTCTGCGCACCGTCTGCCTCGTATTCCTCACGGGGGAAAGCGTACTCGGTAAGATTTTTTCCCACCTTGCCGCTAAGCACCTTTTTCAAGGTTTCAAGCATTACCGCGCCCTCGTCCTCGGGAATAAGGGCGTACAGCCTGTTGTCCTTGCAGCGGACATTTTTCTGTGGGTCTACATAAGCCGACACAATGTGATTAAGAGTGAAAAAACCGCTGCTGTCTGTAAAATTCTTTTTGATTTCGGCAACTTCTTTTTTATTCATTTTCAGTTCCTCCAGTTTCAATTTTTCTCTTTATTTCTTTTAACACTTTTAAGGCAAGTCGAGCGTGTACAGTACTTATAGCTGTGCTGCCACCAATTACGGCGTATCTTAAACGCTCCTCAAAATGCTCGATAGTTTTCTGTAGTGTCTGTTCGTACATTTTGACTTCATCATCTGACAATTTTTCCTTATTCATTCTTTTTCGTACCTTTCCCTTTCAAACGCTCACATATATGACGTATAATCGTTCAACAGCAGTTCGGCACGATAAAAACACACTGCTTCGGGACTGTCGTCTCCATAATATATTTTCTCTATACTCTTATGAAGAAGCGTATTAACGACTGACAAGGGCAGATTTTCAAGTTTATCAAAATCAATTCTGAAGTTGCTGTCCGGCTTGTGCAATTCTTCAACTGTGACGATTGAATCGTTACGCAGTACCATAAAATAGAAATCATCGTATACAGACATATTTGAATCATTTTCCAGTCTGCCGTCGATTATTTTCAAACCGCTTTTGTAATTGTCGATACTAAGAGGCTTGTCGTAAGTCCACAATGAGTAAATACCGTCTTGCTGCGGTTTTTCAAATTTTACAGGATAATCCACAACCACTTTTTCATTGAAATCACTAATTTCCCATATAATTTCAATACGTACAATTTCGTGCAACTTATCAACGCTGTCAAAAACAATTGGGATACCCTTTTTGGTTTTTCTTCTGCCAAACCGTTTGGAAATACAGGCAATATTCTTGTTGGGATAAGGTCGGTCTATAAAAGTATTTTCGATTATATAAGGCTCTGTTTCATCTTTGAGATAATACATCATTTTTCCGCTTATCTTGCCGTTTATGGGAAACCACAAATTGGCACGAATATTAAGTATAGCTTTATCTTGATAATCAACACCTAAATACTCAAAACTGCTTTTATAGTAATTCAGAATGCTGTGTTTATCATCAGAACCAAATGGACACAATTCACGCATAACAAATCTCCTTTTATTATTTTTTTTAGTTAGTCCGTCAATTCAATTTAGTCATCGGCTTTCTTTCCTTTTAGTTTTTTTCTCCCGCTTTACAAACGAGAGCATACCGTTTTCATCTTTGACAGGCGCATAATCGTGAGGAGACCATTCCCTGCCGCAGGATTCGCAACGGAAGCTCGCGTATTTTATAACCGGAGGACAGGTCATCTCACCGATTATCTGTCCCATAGTATCACCGTCCATATTAACACCGTCTTTATACATCGGGTGCTCCGCGACAAAATAATACGTTGTCGAAATTCTTGCCAATACCGTTTTTTCGCCGCAAAACGGGCATTCAATTGGTTCTCTGTAATTTTGGATATCTAAAGACTCCATAAACAACATTCCTTTCTCTTTACATTTTTATTTCGTTATGATATAATTAAATTGTTTTACAAGTTCATCGCAGAGCTTTTCTTTTTTAAACATACAAATATTAAGAACAGCATCTGCCGCCATACAGAATTTTTCCCACACATCAAACATATCAACAACAAAGCAATTGTCTGTAGGTTCTGTTTTGCTCAATCCGTAAACAGAATTTAAAATATTGCCCACTTGTTGAGGAGACAACCCATATTCGGGTGCGGTTTTGTAAAATGCAAATTGAATATATGCAATTAAATATGCCATTACCACATTACTGTAATCAGCGTATATATATTCAGAATCCGTATCTGAAAAATTAACACTTTTTATTTTATATATCAAGATTAAACACCTTTTTCAGGAGAAAATATATTCTTCCAGTCGATTGACTTAAGCATAGCTACACTATCATTACTGCCAAAATGTTTTTTTATATCTGAAATATTTGCATAAAGATAGCCGTTTTCATCAGCTACTCCCTCGTCTATCAAATCGTAATATGTATACGGATACATATCATCCGTATTCAACTTTATAAATTCAATATTTTCTGCTTCTACAAAAAAGTGAAATTCCTTTATAAAACACTGAATAATTTTCAGTTTATCGTTTTCCTTTAAACAAACCATGCCCAATAATAAAAGCATTGTTTGTGGATTTACGTCTCCGACTATAAGCGTTCCTATATTGGATTTGTCTGTAATAAAATACCTAAATTTCATTCTTTAATCCTTTCCGTCCCCACTGGGGAATTATTTTTTTCATACTCAATAAAAGACACGGCAGGACATTGAGCTTTTTTATTATCAGAAATATCAAAATCGTTAAGATGATTTAGAATAAAATTTCTAAATACATCTTCTGATACTTCTATTGATTCGCTAACAGGAAATGATTGAAATTCTGTTGGTAACTTGTCTGCTAATTCGGGAATTACATCCTTTGTAAGACCAACAGCTATTTCAAGCGAATATCCTATTATTTCAGCTTTTATTTCGTCAAAACCATACGCTCTTCTAAAAATATTATCAACAAAAATATTTCTGTTAATATTAAAGACATTTTCCTTGTCAAACGATACGTCGAAAACTTGACACAGAAAGAAGCCCTTAAAAGACAGTTCTTTTCCATCCTCAAATTTTACCTCATCGCCATTTTTATAAGGACGAATAGCTAAGTCAATACTTGCCCCTGTAACGATTTTGTCGTTATACTTATCTCCTCCGAAATAATTAAATAGATAATTGTATGCTACTGTTTTCATCTTCATATATTCAGTATATCCTTTCCGTTCCCCACTGGGGAAACTTTAAAAATTTATTTTATTTAATACTGCTCTGATAATCGTTTATTTCATCAATTAGCTTTTGGTTTTCCTCCGCAAGTTTTTTCTGCTCATTTACCGTCGATAAATACATCGTAAAAATTTCCTTTATAGAAGTTCTTGGGAAATATGTTATTCCGTTGATTTCTACGTGATCCGCAAGGACAGCAGAACTTCTAAAACCCTTAAATCCATATCTGCAAATATTCCTTTTATAGAATTCAACAAAATTACTGTCATTTTTCCAGTTCGGATAATACCTTTTCAATTCGCAGTCATTAGATTTCACTACAAAATTAAGTACGTTCATAGCAGCTTCTTCCGAGAAATAAATATCATCGCCGTTTAAATAATACTCTCGTCCGTTTATATAACAGCAAAATTCTGTTTTCTTAAAATCATTATTTGGTACTGAAACCGAAACGGGCTTTGCTTGTACAACGGCTTCTTCCTTGAAGTCAATCGTCCAAATATCGGTATCTTTTGTTAAACCGTATGCTTTAAGTCCGCAAAGCTTATTCAAAAATATTAAAAATAGAATGTATGCGGTCAATCCTGCCGCTGCTCTTATAAACATACTTAATTCGTTAATTTCAATATAATTCTTGTTGATAACAGGAATAATTGCACTTGCTGCCGCTGCCATAATGCCGCATATCAATCCTGCGCTTCTTCCTGTGTCAGAAAATAATCATTGGGATAAGCGCAAGCATAATACCACCTATTATCATCGGTACAAATGTCAGCAAGCGGTACTCCTAAGCCGCCGATTGTGAAATGGTCAACCTGCCCCGATATAACCGTTTGCTCCAATTTTCTGCCCGACTTAACGCTGCCGATCAGATATACTGTGCTGCCGACCTCACAGGGGAGATTAATTAAAATCAGATTAAGTCTGTCACTGAGCGATGATGTAAGTAAAACCGCATAATCAATATTTAAGGCTTTGGCGAGAATTTTCATTATCTTTTCTGATGGCGTTCGATTACCCAATTCGTAATTTCGTATAGCAGGCTCACTTATACCGCATAAACTTGCCAGTTGCTTTTGTGTCATATTTTGGCTGTTCCTTAAAGCTTTTATTTTTTTACTCAATTCCATAAACATACCCTCTCTCATTACAAGTAATCTCCCTCATTCATCTTTAAATTTCAGATTATACTTATGTACGACTTTAACTATTTCATCAAAAGTCTTTTCTCCGAGATTTCTTACCTTTGCAAGTTCGTCAAGGCTGAGAGCGCATATGTCTTCCAAAGTATTTAATCCTGCACGCTTCAAGCAGCTATAACCCCTTACCGACAAATCAAGCTCGTCAATTTCAGTAATTTTAAGTGAGCCTAAACTGTCGGGTAATGCGTTTCCAAGAATTTCTGAAATATCAAGAATACTTTTTGTTGCTGCATAAAGCTGCTTACTTACTGCTTGTTGTACAGCCCTGTTTTCCATGCCCTTTACGCCGTATATCAGATAATTTCGCCGCAGTG
>CAMWVF010000011.1 GCA_947177545.1 uncultured Clostridia bacterium
CTAATAGCCAATTAAAAAGTGTATAAAAAATCTGTGCAGAATTTGCATATATGATTTTTATGCGGATTTTTTATCTGCACTTTTGTTATAGTATAAGTGTTTCTAAAAAATTTTTCAATGATATAAAATATTTTTATACTGACAAATCATATCATTATATTTATAAAAGTACAGGGCAGTACATAAAACCATGTCCTGCCCTTTTAATTGCGGACGGTTTGTGCTGTACTGCCGTTAGACTGCTTACGTCAGCCTAAATCCGGCTCTCCCGCAAGAATTATCCTATCGGACGCTTTGCCCTCCGTCTCAAAAATTATTAAAGTATTTTTTCCCATTTTCAATAGTGGCGCGGGGACATAAAGTCTCTTCTGCGGACCTATCTCCCAGAACCGTCCAAGGTTAAAGCCGTTTATAAATGCGCAGCCCTTGCCGAAGCCTGCGGTATCCAGAAAAGTATCTCCAAGCTCTTCCGCCTCAAATTCAAATTTATAAAATGCGGGGACGTTCTCTTTGCAGCCGTCTGCAAAGTCGATTTTATCAAGTTGGTTTTTGTCAAGCGGCAAGGGGAATATCTCGTACCCGAAATAGCGGTGGTCGTTTATTTTTACACCTTCCATAATTCCCTTGCGCTGATTTTCAAGACCCGTGCCAAAATTTTCACGTCCCATATTTTCGCAAAGCAGGTCGATTTTTCCCCCGGCTTTTTTTGCGGCAGGCTCGAATTTTTCGTGGATATTCTCCGCAAAAGCCGTATACAGATATTCCCCGTCATGATAGCAAAGCGCCCTGTCCGCCGCATTTTCAAGGCGTACCTCGTTCACTGTCTCATCGTCCTTAACATTAAGGCGGTACAGAATATATCCGTAATTCTGTCCGATATCCTCCATGCTCAATGGGTAGGGGGACTTCACAGGCTCGGCGATTTTTTCAAGTACTGAAAACAAATCCGCCCTGCCCGTGCAGGAGATCTCGCCGTAGGCTTTCCTTTTTATTTCAGTTGTCAAAGGAACTTCCCTGACAGTCTCGTATTTCGATATGGTCTCTTTAAAAAGCCTGTATTTTTCCGTGATCTGACCGTCCTCGGTAAGAGGAGCATCGTAGTCATAAGAGGTTACGTCGGCGGTTTTATTCCCGCAGTTCCTGCCGCTCATAAAGCCGAAATTCGTGCCGCCCTCGAACATATAAAAGTTGAGACTGCCCCGCTTTAATAGCTCCTCAAGCTCGGCGTTGGCTTTCTCGGGAGCTGTGGTGTGGTGCTCCTCGCCCCATGCGTCGAACCAGCCGTTCCAGAATTCCATGCACATAAGAGGCTTGCCGTCCCCCATGAACTGCTTCATCTGACCGAACTGCCACTCTGCCGCAGAGCCGAAATTCCCCGTGGGCAGCGCACCCTCTACCAATCCCGACTTGAAAATAGGTTCGCTCCAGGGACCGTCCGAGGTCACAAATGGGACTGTTATACCAAACTCCCGCATAGTGTCCCGTAAAAATTCGAGATAAGCAGTGTCGTTGCCGTAGTAGCCGTACTCGTTCTCTATCTGCACTAAAATTATATTGCCGCCCCTGTCGGTCTGGTACGGCGCAAGCATTGGTATGAGTACGCTGTAATACTCCTTTACCGCGTCAAGATACGGCTTGTATGAGCAGCGCAGGCGCATATTTCTGTCCTTTAAAAGCCATGCGGGAAGACCGCCGAACTCCCATTCAGCGCAGATATAGGGGGAGGGACGTATTATCATATACAGCCCCAAATCCCTTGCAGTCTCGATAAAGCGGCAGATATCACGCCCGCCGTCCCATATGAATTCGCCTTTATTCGGTTCGTGGAAATTCCACGGGATATAAGTCTCAACGGTGTTGCAGCCCATATTCACAAGCTTTTCAAGGCGGTCGCGCCAGTACTCGGGTACAGTGCGAAAATAATGTACCGCTCCCGAAACTATGCGAAAGGGTTTGCCGTCGAGGTAAAATTGTTCTTCGATTTCAAACATGATATGTCCTCCTAAAATTTTCTTTGTATATATAATAATATAATTTGGGATAAAATGCAAGAGGAATTTGCGGGTAAATTGTCCTTGCAGGGCGGTGCCTGCTACCGCTCTTGCAGAACCGCTGCCCGGCAAAATTAAAATTTATCGTATTGAACTTTTTAAGAAAATATGCTATAATAAATGTAAAAACTTGAAAGGAAGTACCCGCTATGTCAAAAATTTATTCACGGCTCGAAAAATGCTATAACTGCTTCAAATCCAAAATAAACTTTACCCCCGATATCGCCCTCGTTCTGGGTTCGGGGCTGGGGGATTATGCCGACGGCATTGAAATTGAAGCTGCGCTGCCGTACTCCGAAATTGAGGATTTCCCCATATCCACCGTTGCGGGACACAAGGGCAGATTTGTTTTCGGTACAGTCAATGGGGTCAAGGTCGTTATCATGCAGGGCAGAGTACACTACTACGAGGGCTACAAAATGGAAGACGTTGTTCTGCCCATACGCCTTATGAAGATGATGGGGGCTAAGATACTGTTCCTGACAAACGCCGCAGGGGGCGTGAATTTTGATTATCATGCGGGGGACTTTATGCTCATCTCCGATCAGATATGTATGGCTCCCTCGCCGCTTATCGGCGAAAATGCCGATGAGCTGGGAGTGCGTTTCCCCGACATGAGCAACATTTACAATTCTGAACTTAGGACAGTCGTCCGCGACACAGCGAAAAAAATCGGCGTCCCCTTGCAGGAAGGCGTTTACATTCAGCTTACAGGACCCAACTATGAAAGCCCCGCAGAGATAAGAATGGTGCGCACCTTGGGCGCGGACGCTGTGGGAATGTCCACCGCCTGCGAGGCAATCGCCGCAAATCATGCGGGAATGAAGGTGGTTGGTATCTCCTGCATATCAAATATGGCGTGCGGAATTACCGACAAGCCCCTGACCCACGCCGAGGTTCAGGAGACAGCGGACAGAGCCGCTCCGCTTTTCAAAAAGCTTATAACCGAGTCCCTGACGGAACTTAACGGGACGTTGACAAAATAAATCAAAAGCCGCAACTTTTTTGGAGGTCGCGGCTTTTTTTAATAAATGCGTTCATTCGCCTTTTTAAATCGTATTATATATGAAAGCTTAAAACAAAGAGATGAACTTCAATGGACGTGCAGAACCTCAACGAAATAGAAGCCATAGAATTTGACGGCTTTACAGTACCGTTGGGCAGCGGCGAAACGTCCGAAAGGTCGGAAATTCCCGAATAACAAAAAACCGCAGAGGAGCGACCTCTGCGGTTTATTTTTTTGAACAATGTATTCGCTTATATTTAAATTTGAATAAGGTCTTTGCTTTGGGACTTACTTCTTGTCAGCAGCAGGAGCAGCGGGAGCTTCATCAGAGCCGTAAAGCTTTGTAAGTCTTGTAAGGTAATCGTAACGATCCTTAGCGTTCTCAACCGCCTTGTTGAACAGCATATCCGCTCTTTCGGGATTCTGTCTTGCAAGTGAGTTGTAACGTACCTCGCCCATGAGGAATTCCTTGTACTTCTCGTCAACGGCAGGAGCCTTGCTGTCGAGAATGAAAGGATTTTTGCCCTCTTTCTTCAGGTCGGGGTTGTATCTGTAAAGGTGCCAGTAGCCTGACTCAACAGCCTTCTTCTCCTCGTCCATAGCCTTGCTCATGCCTGCCTTGATACCGTGGTTGATACAAGGAGCGTATGCAATGATAAGTGAAGGACCGTTATAAGCCTCAGCCTCGGAGATAGCCTTGATACACTGATTCATGTCAGCGCCCATAGCGATGTGTGCAACATAAACATAACCGTAGCTCATTGCAATGCCTGCAAGGTCTTTCTTCTTAGTCTCCTTACCTGCCGCAGCGAACTGTGCAACCGCGCCTGTAGGTGTGGACTTGGAGGACTGTCCGCCTGTGTTGGAGTAAACCTCTGTATCGAATACAAAGATGTTTACGTCCTCGCCTGAAGCGATAACGTGGTCAAGTCCGGAGAAGCCGATATCATAAGCCCAGCCGTCGCCGCCGAATACCCACATTGACTTCTTGCCAAGGTAATCCTTGAGAGCCAGAACTTCGCTTGCAGCTTCAAGCTTGCTGCCCTCAAGAGCCTTTATAAGCTCCTTAGTAGCAGGCTTGTTAGCGTTGCCGTCGTTCATTGTTGAGAGGTAATTCTCAATAGCGGGTTTGAGCGCGCCCTTTGCGCCCTTCTGCATTTCAAGCAGCTTAGCAACAGCTCTCTGACGGAGAGTGTTCTGCGCAAGGAACATACCGTAGCCGTACTCTGCGTTATCCTCAAACAGGGAGTTAGCCCAAGCGGGACCCTTGCCCTCTTTGTTTACGGTGTACGGTGTGGAAGGTGCGGAACCGCCCCAAATTGACGAACAGCCTGTTGCGTTTGCAATAAACATTCTGTCGCCGAAAAGCTGTGTAACAAGCTTAGCGTAAGGAGTTTCGCCGCAGCCTGCACAAGCGCCGGAGAATTCAAGCAGAGGCTGCTTGAACTGCGAGCCCTTGATAGTTGTTTCCTTGAACTTCTCTGCAACTTCCTTCTTCTCGGGCAGTTCCTGACCGTAAGCGAAGAGATTCTGCTTTTCAAGCTGCTCTGCAAGAGGCTTCATGACAAGAGCCTTTTCACCCTTCTTGCCGGGGCAAACGTTTGCGCAAGAGCCGCAGCCTGTGCAGTCCAGAGTGGAAACTGTCATAACGAAATTCATCTTGTCCATGCCCGCAATTTTCAGACCATTTGTTCCCTCGGGAGCCTTAGCAAGCTCGTCGTCGGTCATAACGATAGGACGGATTACAGCGTGAGGACAAACGTAAGAACAGAAGTTACACTGGATACAGTTGTCGGGATTCCATGCGGGAACGTCAACAGCAATACCTCTCTTCTCATAAGCCGCAGAACCCTGTGGGAATGTGCCGTCGGGCATATTCTTGAACGCGGAAACGGGGAGAGTATCGCCCATTTGAGCGTTTACAGGTATCTGAATCTTGTTTACGTAGTTTACGAGATCCTTTCTTTCGCCCACAGCCTTAGGCATACCCATTTTGGTATCCTTGCACTTAGCCCACTCTTCGGGGACTTTAATTTCAACGATATTCTTTGCACCCGCGTCGATAGCGTCGTAGTTCATCTTAACAATGTCGTCGCCCTTCTTGCCGAAGGAAGCCTTAGCCTTTTCTTTCATATACTTGATAGCGTCAGCCTCGGGGATAATTTTAGCAAGCTTGAAGAATGCTGACTGGAGAACTGTGGAGGTTCTGTTGCCCAGACCGATCTTTCTTGCGATATCAACGCCGTTTATGATGTAGAACTTAATATCATTTTCAGCGATAAATCTCTTTACCTGACCGGGGAGGTGCTTTTCAACCTCGTCAGCGCTCCACTGGCAGTTGAGGAGGAATGTTCCGCCGGGCTTGATGTCCTGTACCATATTGTACTTGTCAATGTAGGACTGGTTGTGACATGCAACGAAGTCAGCCATATTAACAAGGTATGTTGACTTAATGGGAGTCTTTCCGAAGCGGAGGTGAGAAACCGTTACGCCGCCCGACTTCTTGGAGTCGTAAGCGAAATATGCCTGAGCGTACATATCGGTATGGTCGCCGATGATCTTGATAGAGTTCTTGTTTGCACCGACAGTACCGTCAGAGCCGAGACCCCAGAACTTACAAGCAACTGTTCCCTCGGGAGCTGTATCAAGCTTGCCCTCGCTGGGAAGAGAGAGGTTTGTAACATCGTCTGTAATACCGATTGTAAATCTTGGCTTGTATGTTTCTTTTTTGTAATCGTTCCAGTAAACAGCCTTGATCTGGTCGGGAGTAGTATCCTTTGAACCCAGACCGTAGCGTCCGCCGCAGATAACAACGTTGTGGAACTTAGTACCCTTGAGGGCAGCAACAACGTCGAGATAAAGAGGCTCGCCGAGAGAGCCGGGCTCCTTAGTTCTGTCGAGAACGGAAATCTGCTGAACTGTATCGGGAAGAGCTTCAATAAGCTTGTCTGCGCAGAAAGGTCTGTAAAGACGAACCTTAACAAGACCCAGCTTAGCGCCGTATTCCTTATTGAGGAAGTCGATGGTCTCCTCGATAGTGTCGCAGACAGAACCCATAGCGATGATAACATGGTCTGCGTCGGGAGCTCCGTAGTAGTTAAAAAGCTTGTAGTTTGTGCCGATCTTCTTATTTACCTTGTTCATGTAATCCTCAACAACAGAGGGGAACTTGTTATAGAACTCGTTACAAGCCTCACGAGCCTGGAAGAAGATATCGCCGTTCTGCGCTGTACCGCGGAGTACGGGGTGTTCCGGGTTGAGGGAGCGGTCACGGAAAGCCTGTGCAGCTTTCTTGTCCAGCATATCCTCAAGGTCCTTGTAATCCCATGCTTCAATTTTCTGAATTTCGTGGGAAGTACGGAAGCCGTCGAAGAAGTGGAGCACAGGTACTCTGCCCTTGATAGTTGAAAGGTGAGCAACAGCGCCGAGATCCATAACCTCCTGAACGTTGGAAGCGCAGAGCATAGCGAAACCGGTCTGACGACACGCATAAACGTCGGAGTGGTCGCCGAAGATGTTCAGAGCGTGCGAAGCCACACATCTTGCGGAAACGTGGATAACGCAGGGGAGAAGCTCGCCGGCGATCTTATACATATTAGGGATCATCAGCAGCAGACCCTGTGAAGCAGTGTAGGTAGTAGTAAGCGCACCTGCCGAGAGAGAGCCGTGTACAGTACCTGAAGCGCCTGCTTCAGACTGCATCTCGGCAACCTTAACAGGCTGACCGAAGAGGTTCTTCTGGTTCTTTGCGGACCACTGGTCTGTAACCTCCGCCATAACAGAGGAAGGGGTGATAGGGTAGATAGCAGCAACGTCTGTGAAAGGGTATGACACCCAAGCGGCAGCGTTGTTACCGTCCATGGTTTTCATTTGTCTTGCCATTTTGGACAGTCCTCCTAAAACATATTTGTATGGTATATATATTACCCCGAAAGGTTCTTATATATAGTACATACGCTGTTATTATTTTAACACAAATAAATTCTGTTGTAAAGTCTTTTTTTACTAAAAAAAGATGTTTTTTTACGGGGAAGTCCTCTCGGACATAGTCCCCCCAATGTCAGATACGAATCCGGCATTATTTTTAAGTCCCAAGGGGGGGCGAGCGGTTAGCGGTTTATAACATATGATCCAAAATTCAAAAAGAGAAAAACCTTCCGAGTTTTTCTCTTTTAAATCCCCTTGTCTTGATTTATTAACAATTTTATGCTATAATAGCTTTTAGACTGTAAAAATTTCCATAAGATTGAAGGAATAATTATGTCAAAAAATTATGATGTTATAATTGCGGGCGCAGGCGCGGGAGGTCTCTACTCCACAATAAACCTGCCCTCAGATTTAAAGGTTCTTCTTATCACAAAACGGGAGCTTATCCTCTGCAACTCGGCTCTTGCACAGGGCGGCATTGCCGCGGTCTATCAGCCCGATGACGACAGCACGCAGCTCCACACCAACGACACCCTTATCGCAGGGGGCTTCAAGAACAATCCCGACAGCCTTAAAATTCTCGTGAACGAAGCCGCTCACGAAATTGAGAAGATAATTTCTTTGGGCGTGGACTTCGACCGCGACGAAAACGGCAGCCTCCACCGCACACTGGAGGGGGGACACTCCCGCCGCAGGATATTCCACCACAAGGACTCAACGGGCTTTGAAATTACTACAAAGCTTCAGGAAGCAGTCAAAAATATGCCCAATGTTGAAATTATGGAAAACGCCCTGCTATGCGGCATAAAGCGCACGTCAACGGGCTTTTCTGCGGACATTTCCGCGGACGGCGTGCATTCCGCATACAACAGCCGCTACTTTATACTTGCAACGGGCGGCATAGGCAGGGTCTATGACTTTACAACGAACTCCGCAATAGCCACGGGGGACGGCATTACCTTTGCCTATGAAATGGGTGCGAATATCAAAAATCTGTCCCTTATACAGTTCCACCCAACGGCTTTTAACAATAAGCACACCCGTGAATGCTTTCTTATATCCGAAGCGGTTCGGGGCGAGGGAGCGTACCTCAAAAACTGCCGCGGTGAACGGTTCATGCAGAATTACGACGAGCGTCTGGAGCTTGCTCCGCGTGACGTTGTTTCCCACGCCATAGTCACCGAGGGCAGACGGCTCGACTCGGACGAATTTTATTTGGATATCACCCATAAAGACCCCGAGTTCCTGAAAAAACGTTTCCCCATGATATACAAGTACCTGCTTAGCCAAGGCATCGACATGACCAAGGACATGATACCCATTTACCCATGTCAGCACTATCTTATGGGCGGAATAAACGTCAGCACCCACGCTATGACCTCTATTGAGGGTCTGTACGCTGTTGGCGAATGCTCCCACACAGGCGTCCACGGCAACAACCGTCTTGCTTCAAACTCTCTTCTGGAGGCGTTGGTTTTCGGCAGACAGGCTGCGCTTGATATTACTTCCCGTATAGAAAGCGGCAGAGATTACGATTTGAACAGTCTTGAAAGCGTCAATCTCCCCGCAAGCGGGACGGCAGTACCCATACCACAGGGTATACGGACGGAAATACGCCATATTATGCAGAAATCCTATTTTGTAATACCCAATATGCAGGAGGCTCTGTCGGGCTTTGAGCGTATCTCCGAGATAAAGACCATGCTTGAAGAGGGAGATTTTGTTGTGGATCACAACTATGTCGAGGCGAAATCCCTTGCAACGGTGGCATACCTTATATTAAAGGAAGTAATCTGACAGTTGACCGTTGATAGTTGACAGTTAATTTGCGTTAGTAAAAAGCTTTACAGCAAAGTAAAAGCCCTGTTTAAAGCCAATTATTCGGGACTCACATTCAATCTCGCTTTTCAGATTTCTTACACATTCAATGTCGTCCTCGGACAGCTTTTCCTTGTTGATAAGACAATCAAGGTTTTTGTTCAGTGTATAGTTCATGTCGGTGAGTTCCTCGGTTGTTTCCTCGTTAAGTTCAAATGTCAGAAAAATATCTTCTACTGTTGGGTATTTCATTTTTATTACTCCTTTTTAAGTATTCTTTATTATATTATGCCATAATAGTATGGTTTTGTCAATGTAAATTTTACATATACCTACCATAATAGTATGGCAGGTATATGTGCAATATCAACAAACAGGGTTGTGATATTATCAGTAGTACAAAAGCACACATAGAAGCAAATAAAAAGTACCGCAACAAAAAGCTGCAAGACGGTACAATAAAGCAGCTAAATGTAACATTAAATACTGACGATTTCAATATGATAAGTGATTTTTGCAAAAATATGGAAATAAGCAAGCCGACGTTTATTACAGGCGCTTGCAGGTATTTTATTGAAAACAACATACCTGTTTCGGAACTGAAAAATAATAAAAACCCTTGACAAATGATAAGAGCGGATGTATAATATAATCATAAAATGATATTATGTAATTGCATGGTGACACACACAATCCCTGCGGGTGCAACCACGGGGTTTTTGCTTTGCTATTTGGATTTGTGCTGATTGTCAGACGATGTGCTGTCCCGTAGGATAGTCACTTGTAAACGAAAAAACTCGAGGGTGCTGCCTCGGGTTTTTTCGTTTCGGGCTGATTATCCTAACCCGCCCCTTGGGGGCTTTTGTAAAGTAAATTATTATTGTATTTGAATTGGGGGGACTCTCGCCGCGGGGCGTTCCCCGCAAAAAAATTTCCAAAAGGTCTTGACAAGGTGTGGGGAAATGTAGTATAATTAATGCGATAGGCGTTTTATGCCTAAACCCATATACGTTCAAAAGGAGGAGAAATCATGAAAAGAACATACCAGCCCAAGAAGCTTCACAGAAAAAAAGAACACGGCTTTATGAAGAGAATGTCCACAAGAAACGGTCGCAAGGTTCTTGCAAGAAGACGTGCAAAGGGAAGAGCAAGACTTTCCTACTAAATAACAAGAGACGAGGGGCAGGAGGCGGAACCGTTTTTCTGCTTCCTGTCTCTGAATATTCCTGCATCTTGAGACCACACAGGGGGCGTTCCCAATGGACTTGCCTTTTTGTGGTCTTTTTATTTAAGCTTAAGGAACTTACATGAAATATACTGTTATAATCAAGGAAAACAAAACCTTTGTCAGCTTATATAAGCGAGGCAAATATACTGTAGGTAAAAACGTTGCCGTTTATTACAAAAAGAATCGTTCGGGTCAGACAGGTCTGGGGATAACTACAGGCAAAAAGGCGGGCAATGCTGTTGTACGCAGCCGATGCCGCAGAATAATCCGTGCCGCATTTAAAAACTGCGAGGAAGAATTTCCAAAGGGCTACGACTACATCATAGCCGCACGCCCAGGCTGCGGTGATGCCAAATCCACCCAAATTGAGGCTTTTTTCCGCAGCAAGGTCATTCCTGCTGTCAAAAAGCTTGATGCTACAAACCGTAAATGAAAAACATTTTATTACTGTTGGTAAAATTTTACCGCAAGGCTATATCTCCCTTAAAACCGCCCTGCTGCAAATATTACCCCACCTGCTCGTCCTACGCTGTTGAAGCGATAGAGAAGCACGGGGCTGTAAAGGGTCTTGCCTTGTCGGCATGGAGAGTGCTTCGGTGCAACCCGTGGAGCTTGGGGGGAGTAGACCCCGTACCCGAAAAATTTGGCTTTTACACCCTTGAAAAAAGATACGGCAAGGGCAGAAACACCCCGCCCGAGGATATGTCGGCGGACAATTATGCGGACAAGTCCGTACAGAAAAATTAATTATGCAACTTTGTTTAATTCGGAGGAAAAATTTTAAATGAGAGAACTTATCGGTTATCCCCTTGGCTGGATAATGTGGCTTTTTTATCAGATAACGCACAATTACGCATGGTCTATCGTATTTTTTACAATTGTTACAAAAATACTGCTTTTCCCCCTTTCGGTAAAGCAGCAGAAATCTACGGCGGCAATGACCGCCTTTCAGCCTAAGCTTGAGAAGCTGAAAAAACAATACGCAAACAACCAGCAGAAGCTTCAGGAGGAGCAGATGAAGCTTTACGCGGAAGAGGGCATAAACCCCATGTCAAGCTGCCTGCCGCTGCTTATACAGTTCCCGCTGCTGTACGGTATTTTCGATGTTGTGTACAAGCCCATATACCATATCCTCAGAGCGGGAAGGCCCGCTATCGACGCTGCTACCAACATTGCGCGGGAAATTTTTACCAAGGACGGCGGCACAGTCCCCGCATATTTTGAGTACCGTCCCGAAATTTATATAATCAAAGAGGTCCAGAAGGATCCCTCCGCCTTTGCGGCAATGAATGAACAGTACCCCGACTTTGTTGAAAATGTAAGCGAGTTCAGCAACAAGCTTTTCGGCATTGTGGACTTGGGCGATATGCCGACCCTCCACCCTGAGGTTTGGAACGCAGCATCTGTAATTCTGCTGCTGATACCTATCATGTCAGGCGTTATTCAGCTTTGCATGACGATATACAGCCAGATACGCAACAAAAAGATGAATCCCGACGCACCCAGTATGGCGGGCATGAACATGATGCTTTACGTTATGCCGCTGTTTTCGGTGTGGATAGCGTTCAGATACCCCGCAGGTATCGGCTTTTACTGGACAATGTCCTCACTTTTCAGCTTTGTGCAGTCTATCTTGCTTTATAAGATCTATACACCCGAGTACGTTGCTTCTCTTGTGGAAAAGGACAAGGCTAAGCGAAAGAAGAAAGCCCGTCCCAACATGATGGAAAGATACCAGCAGCTTATGGAGGAGCAGAACGGCGGAAAATCTCCTGCCAAAACGGGAGGCATAGCGGTTTCCTCCGCGGCGGACGAGGAGGACGACAAGCCCGAGGTCAAAATATCGAAGGCTAAGCAGAAAGAATACGAAAGAAT
>CAMWVF010000012.1 GCA_947177545.1 uncultured Clostridia bacterium
TTTCAAGTACCATTTATTTCTTGCCTCTAATAACCCATTTCCTTTAATTCGGACACCATTTTTATGTACTCCTCACGAGGGTCAAAGCCCTTATAATCCTCTCGCTTCAAATCAATTGTATCGCCGTGGGAAATGCCCCTGATATATTTCGTTTCGTAAACGCCTCGGAAAATTCCCCACTGAGCTGAGGTCTCCGTTACAAGCCCGTCATTCCTGCCGTATCTGCTGAGAAGCATATGTGTAAACCCAAGCAGATTAAAGCTGAACGGGAAACGCATTACCGATGCGTAGCTTTGATAATACACTTTATCCGAGTTGGGGACTTCCTTATTGAACTGCTCCGCGTAGGAGGTGTTGAACTGGTGGCAAAGAGTGTAGAAATCGGGGTTAGTGTCCCCGAAGCCCCGAAAGCGTTTGTCCATAAAATCCGAGACCTTTCGGTAAAAGCTGTCGGGAAGCTTGTTGGCGAGGTCAGTGACCTCAGAGCCGTGATGCGGCGTTCCCACCGTTGTAAGGCTTGCAACATAGTCCTCCATGCCAAGCATTGTTATAGCGTATCTTGAATCAAGCCCGCCCTTTGAGTGGGCGATTATATTAACCTTTTCGCAGCCTGTTTCCTCAATTATTTCAAGGATTTTCTTACGTATCAGTTCGGAATTTGTCTCCACCGTTGCACAGGCCTCCTGATGTCCGTAGTATATCTTTGCACCGTTTTTTATAAGCTCTTTGGGAATTCTTCCCCAGTAATTAAAATATTTCCAGTCGCGGAAGCCCATGCCGTGCACCATTAAAAGCGGATACTTTGTGGCGCAAATTTGAGACTCAACCCGCTGACTGTCGCAGGCTGCTCTTGTGGTCTCATAGTCGTATTCCGCCTTTGCGGACTTGTACAGTCCCACCAAAGCAAAAATTCCCACAACAGGCACGGGCAGCAGGAAAAACGCAAGCACGCGCTTTACAACGCCAAGCCGTCTGCACAGCACCATAATGCGTATAATTCCGTTAAATCCGTAGCCGAGGACGATAAGTCCCGCCGCAACAGCGTCCCATATCCATACGCTTTTGGGTATTCCCCAAAAATTATTTTTTATAGCAGCTATGTAGCAAATCGTCTGAAAAATAAGGGATATTGCCGTCCATTTCAGCAGAATTTTTCCGCCGTACATTGCCCTTATGCGGACAGTTACCTGTTCCTTTTGTCCATTTTTCTTTTTGTTGCGGTAGGGCTTTATTGCAATCCTCAACAAACAGTAAAGCATAAGCCCGCCAATGATAACGCCTGCAGCAATTGCCGAACCCAATCCGTCACGCCTGCGGAACAATGGAAGATAAAGTCCAAGCAGCATTACCCCGTGAGAAAAAACGTTCATAACAATAAACTTGCCAAAAATACCGCACAGCGGCAGCTTATCAAACATATCCAAAACAGACGCCACCATAAAAATTACAAAAGCGCAGAAAAGTACAAAAAATGGCATAATCCAACACCTCCAAAAGCTATAATGACAAAATTCTAACTCCTATCCTCTAAATAAACTGCGTACCTATACCCTCGTTTGAAAGCAGCTCTATAAGTATAGAGTGGGGTATCCTGCCGTCGATAATGCAGGTTTTTTTCACGCCCCGTCTGACCGCCTCGACACAGCAGTCTATCTTCGGTATCATGCCGCCGCTGATTATTCCCTGACGTTTCATAAAAGGAACTTCACTGACCTGCACCGCAGGAATAAGCGTTCCCGCGTCATCCTTGTCACGTAGCAAGCCTGCAATATCCGTCATCAGTATAAGGTTTTCCGCGCCAAGTTCTGCGGCAATTCTTGCAGCCGCCGTGTCCGCGTTAATGTTGTAGGTCTGCCCCTCCTCGTCGCAGGCTACCGTTGCAATAACCGGGACGTAGCCGTGCTCCAAGGAGTCCGTTATAGGCTTGACGTTGACGTTGACAATCTCGCCGACGTAGCCCAAGTCAACCTCGCCCTCCATTTTGTGAGCGGTTATCATCTGACCGTCAATGCCGCAAAGCCCGATAGCCCTGCCCTTATGCTGTGTAAGGTGGGAAACAAGCTCCTTGTTGACCTTGCCCGCCAGCACCATTTTTACGATGTCTACAGTAGCCTCGTCTGTATAGCGCAAGCCGTTGATAAACCTGCTCTCAATGCCGACCCTTTTCAGCATATCGTTTATCTCGGGACCGCCGCCGTGTACCAGAACCACCTTTACGCCTACCAGCGAAAGCAGCACAATATCGCTCATAACGGCGTTTTTAAGCTCCTCGTTAGTCATGGCGTTGCCGCCGTACTTGACAACGACTATCTTGCCGTTGTAGCGCTGTATGTAAGGAAGTGCGTCGATAAGTACCTTTGAACGTATTTCGTTCGATACTTTTATTTCGTTTTGAAGATTTTCCATATCCATTTCAGACAGTCCTTTCATTTATTGTTCAATTTATCTCTTTGAGAAATAATTAAATTTTTCACATATTCGGCATCGGATTTTTCAAGTCGATTGAAATGTCTGTCACATCTCCAACCCCATTCCATATCGAAATTATTTGTCGTACTACTTAAAAATTGAATATTTGTATATTCTTTTTTTACCGCGGAATAAATCTTAACATCATAAATATTTGATATATGCTCAAATATAAATGAAGTGTCTATAAGCCGCATAACTCTTATGTTTGTAACGGCGTAATGCTCATCGGCAGGAGTGTTTACCCCGTCTCTGTAAAAAAATATTCCCACAACAGCAAGTGGAATAAATGCCGGAATACTTACGTGAAACTCGTTCTTGCAAATTGAAACAATAATTATTAAGATTGTAAAAACACCTGTAAATATCAGCCAAAATATTGCAATAGAACGCGGACACTCAAAATTTGTTCTGCCTTTTCCGACCCAAAGAAAATATTCGCCGTCGTAAAGATATTCCTTTAGCGGAGTTTCGTATGTATCTTCCTGCATAATAGCCCTCCATTTTTTCGGCGGGACGGGAAACCCGTCCCCTACAAATCAGCTTCTGTAATCCCCGTTAATCTTAACATAATCATAGGTAAGATCGCAGCCCCAAGCAGTTGCGGAAGCTGTACCGCTGTTAAGTCCGATAAGAATTTCAATCTCGTCCTCTTTGAGAATTGACCCGGCCTTTTCCTCGGAAAAATCTATGTTCAGACCGTCCTTATAAGTCTGAATTTTCCCAGCCCTTGAAGCAAGAAAAATATCCAGCTTTTTCACATCAATTTTATCGGACTCCGCATAACCGACAGCGCAGGCGATACGTCCGCAGTTAGCGTCCTCGCCGTAAATCATGGTCTTGACAAGGGGGGAGCGGATAACGCTTTTTGCCGCGATGATCGCCGTGTCCAGATCGGGAGCGGAGCTGCACACACAGGTAATAAGTTTTGTAGCACCCTCGCCGTCCTTTGCAAGCATTATGGTAAGATTTTTCATGACCTGATAAAGAGCTTTTTTAAAGGTTTCGTAATCCTCGTTTTCAGCAGTGATTTCCGTATTTCCCGCAAGTCCCGAAGCCATGAGCATACAAGTGTCGTTTGTGGACTGATCGCCGTCCACGCTCAAACAATTATAGGTAATTTTAACGATTTCCGAAAGAGCTCTTTGAAGCATTTCGGAGGACACCGCGCAGTCCGTGGTAATAAAATTCAAAGTGGTAGCCATGTTTGGGTGTATCATTCCGCTGCCCTTTGCCATGCCGCCGAGGTGACACTCCCTGCCGTCAACTGTGAATTTTACGGCGTACTCCTTGCGCACCGTGTCGGTGGTCATGATAGCCGTCGCCGCCTCGATATTTCCCTCATAGGAAAGCTTTTCCGCAAGCAGGGGGACGGCATACTTTATCGGCTCGATAGGCAGGGTCAGACCGATAACTCCCGTCGAAGCAACAATGACCTGCTCCACAGGAACATTCAAAGCCTCGGCAGTAAGTCTGCACATTTCAACAGCCTTTTCCTCGCCGTCCGCATTGCAGGTGTTGGCGTTGCCCGAATTTACAATAACGGCGCGAGCTTTTCCGCCCGACCTTGCAAGGTTGTTTTTTGTGACAATAACAGGCGCGCCCTTGACCTTGTTTGAGGTGTACACGCCCGCCGCATTGCACTCCACATCAGCAAATATCATGGCGATATCGTTTTTCTTGCTGCTGACAGGGGACTCGTTCCCGTCGGGAAGTCCGTGCTTTATCCCGCAGTAAAGTCCGCTCGCCTTAAAGCCTTTAGCGGCGCATATACCGCCGTTTATTGTTTCAAAATTTTCCATAGTAATTCTCCTAAAATATTTTTTAATATATTCTAAATGCTTGTTATTCAAGCGTAAATTCTTTGCTTAGAAAGCCCGTGTCGTATTCCTCTTTAAGACGTACCACGCTGTCACCGTATGTCCCGTACTCGCATATGACCGTCAGCTTTTTGCCTGCCTCGTCATATTCATAGGTGTACTTATCCTGTGAAAGGCACTTGTTGGAAAAATAGGTCTCGTCAATTCTCCCCAGCTTTTTTGAGGTAATTCCGTTTATTTGATAAACATCCATATATGTATATTCAAACTTTTTTTCGCCAAATTTACTATACGTTACGCGTTCATGTAAAATAATTTCACTTCCGTCCGAAAGGGTTATCCGCTCTGTATCGGCAGTATTTTTAGTATGGTCGTAAACACTCCAAACAATCAATCCTGCTTCCAAAACCAACATAACAGCGCACACAATTATCACATTCCTTCGCTTTTTGCTTTTCGGTGCGCCTATCCATGCCAAAAGCAGCCAAGCAAACATCAGTACTTCTGAAAAAAATCCTATATAATTAGGATACCACACATATCCGAATAAAAACAGTTCTCTGTCAACAGCTTTCAAATAAATTAAAAATCCTAAAATGATAGCCAAAATTACAAAAACAAATATGTCCGATATTCCGATATGAATTTTCTTTTTTGTTTCGGTCGTTTCAAAATTATCCATAACAAACCCTCCTACTCGTCCTCTAATTCCCTCTGCACTTTCTTCGCAAGCTTCCCCACAACGTACTTGTAAGACCCGTCTATCATTCGCAGTATCTCCTCGTCGGGAACACCGCCCTCCAGCCTTACCGTGTTAAAATATGGCTGCTGCACAGGAGGACAATGATACCCTCTCGTCACATCGTCGGGGTACAGATTACGGTAAAAATCCCCCGTCATAGCGTCACCGTTAAAGGTAAGCATGGGGACGCCCTTTAAGTAAAAAAGCTGTGCAAAAATACGCTTTTTTACCTTTACGCAGACCGTTCCGTCCCCAAAGGGACGATCCTCATAAGCGCCCTTTTTCGTCAGACAGTATTCAAGTATTTTTTCATGTGTCATAATTTTTCACCGTCCGAATTATCTGTTTATCATTCCCGCCTGCGGCGACTTACAGCAGACCCGTAGTCTCATCAATACCCATCATAATATTCATGCACTGCACCGCCGCGCCGCTTGCGCCCTTGCCGAGATTGTCAAGCCGTGCGCAAAGCAAAACATGGTCGTCGTTGCCGAAAACAAAGAGCTGCATAAGATTTGTATTTTTAAGAGTGTTCGCCGCAAGGAAACCGTCCTGCAAAACTCCCTCGCCCTGAAACGGCATTACCTTTACAAAATTCTGTCCCTCATAGTGCTCGGACATTACCTCCCACACATGCTGCGCCGAGGTGCGCTTCGCCATTGCGCGGAGGTGCAGAGGGATAGTTACCACCATTCCGTTGTAGTAATTGTCAACGATAGGATTGAATATGGGCGGGTAGGAAAGTCCCGTAACAGCCATCATCTCACGGAGGTGCTTGTGATGCTTGCCCATTGAATACTGTCTTGGTGAGTTGTACTCGTCGGGCTTGTCGGAACCCTCGTATACTGCGATAGCCTTTTTACCCGCACCGCTGTACCCCGATACCGCATGGCAGATTATAGGGTGGTAGGGCGCAATAAGTCCCTCTTTAATAACAGGATATAAAAGCGCATTGAAGCCGCTTGCATAGCACCCGGGAACAGCCACTCTTTTTGAGGAAGCTATCTTCGCCCTGTGCTCGGGAGAAAGCTCCGGGAGTCCGTAAGCCCATGCCGGGTTTGTCCTGTGTGCGGTGGACGCGTCGATAATTTTCGTGTCCTTGTTTTCCACAAGGGAAACCGACTCCTCCGCCGCCGCGTCGGGCAGGCAAAGGAAAGTGAAGTCCGACTCGTTTATAAGACGCTTTCTTTCAACAATGCTTTTCCTCAAAGCCTCGTCTATCTTAAGCAGCTCAACATCGTCCCTGTCCTTGAAGCGTTCCACTATCCGCAAGCCTGTCGTGCCCTCTTGTCCGTCAATAAATATCTTGTAAGCCATTTTAACAAATCCTTTCAATCAAGTCGTAAATCATGTGTACTCCTTATTACTGCCGCAATTTTAAAATATCATAACGATATAGCATTTCTTATAAACTCTATCTGCCCTTTCACGGACTCGGGCGCTGGACCTCCCTCCGCCTTTCTCATGTTCACGCAGGTTTCCAGCCTTATAGCCTCATAAACGTCCTCCTCGAACGTGCCGCAAAGCTTTTTGTACTCCTCAATGGGAAGCTGTTCAAGTGTGGTGTTCTTCTCAATGCACAAAGCAACAAGAGTGCCCGTTATCTTATACGCGTCGCGGAAAGGCATACCCTTTTTAACGAGGTAATCGGCGCAGTCCGTGGCGTTTATAAAGCCCCTTGCTGCGGCGTTTCTCATGTTCTCCTTGTTCACACGCATTGTTGCAAGCATTGGGGTAACAGTCTCAATGCAGAGCTTGGCGGTGTCTATTGCGTCGAAAATCGCCTCCTTGTCCTCCTGCATATCCTTATTATACGCAAGCGGTATGCCTTTCATCATAACAAGCAGCGTGTTAAGGTCGCCGTAGACCCTGCCCGTCTTGCCTCTGATAAGCTCGGTGATGTCGGGGTTCTTTTTCTGCGGCATTATGGACGAACCTGTGGAATATGCGTCGTCAAGCTCGATAAACTTGAATTCCCATGAACACCACATTACTATCTCCTCCGAAAGTCTTGAAAGGTGCATCATAAGTATTGACAGAGCAGAGCAAAGCTCTATACAGAAATCTCTGTCGGAAACTCCGTCAAGGCTGTTCTGGGTAATATCGTCAAAACCAAGGAGAGCCGATACCTGCCTGCGGTCAATGGGATATGTAGTCGACGCCAGCGCACCGCTGCCCAGGGGCATAATATTCATTCTCTTGTACGTGTCCGCAAGCCTGTCAATATCCCTCACCAGCATATTTGCATATGCCATAAGATGATGCGCAAAAGTAATAGGCTGCGCTCTCTGCAAATGGGTATACCCCGGCATTACAGTGTCCAAATTTTCCTCTGCAATTTTGCAGAGGGTTTCCGACAGATCCTTCAGCATTGGAATGATGACCATTATCTCGTCCCGAAGATACATTCTTATATCGAGAGCTACCTGATCGTTCCTGCTCCTTGCGGTGTGAAGGCGCTTTCCGGTGTCCCCCAAACGCTCCGTCAGTACCTGCTCCACAAACATATGAATGTCCTCTGCATTCGGGTCGAAAAGCAGTTTTCCGCTTTCAATGTCCGCAAGTATGCCGTTCAGACCCTCGACTATTTTTTCGCTTTCGCCCTTGTCAATAATACCCGTGTCCCCCAGCATAGTTGCGTGCGCGATAGACCCGCGGATATCCTGCCTGTACATTCTCGCGTCGAACGAGATAGAAGAATTAAAGTCGTTGACCCGCTTGTCAAGCTCCTTTGAAAAACGTCCCGCCCACATTTTATCTGCCATGATTTTTTCCTCCAAAATTTATTCTTCCTCTGCAAATTCAAAATTTGTCAGCGTAAAATTTCCGTCCTCTCCCTTTTTGTAAATAACAAGTTCCTCAATGCTTATCCGTTACCCGAACCAACATAATATATCGACAACAGCCCGTCCGCGCCGTCACCGTCAAAATCACCGTACTTAAATCTCGGTTCGATAAAAATATACGGCTCTTTTTATAAAGGTAATTTCCGTAAACGCAGCATCACTGTCCGCCGAGTTCCAAAAAGCACGGGAATTTCATCAACATTACTGTTTATCGAATTAAATTTATTTGCCCTGTCAAATTCAAGCTTGTTCACGTCAATATCCGAAGACACGTCCGCATTTGAATTGATGACAGCCGCACCTTACTCCGTGCTTTCGGAAATACTACCTGTCTCACTTTCCGTAGCCTCTCCCGTCTCGGACTCGGTAACATTGCCGCCCTCGGAATCAGCCTCCGTCTCCTCCCAAGCCGCAGGGTCGTATTCGGGAATACCCAATTCAGCCGCCTGTTCAGTTGTAAGCCTGTTGTATCTGTCCGTCTGATTGTCGGTTATCCAGTATAAGGTCTGACCGTCCTCGCTGACCGACACCCGCGCATAGCTTGCTACACCGTCAATTTCCACCCTGAACATCTTGTCCTCAAAGGAGTACACCACAGGGTCATACGTCATAACATAACCGCTTGCCTGACCGTCCCCCGGCATACAAACATGCAAAAGATATTTGTAATCCTCCGTAAACTGCACGGCCGTCAATGAAAGAAAATTCCCGTTTCCGTCATATGAATTGTAACCCGTGCTGTCGTCCGCAAGCCAGCAGCCCTCTATGGACTTCTGCACCGCCAGATCCTCCTCTGTCATAACATAGTTGCCCGAACAGCCTGCCATACATATAAGCATTACCGCCGAAATGACTGCCGCTAAAATTTTCTTTGACATTTTTTATTCCTCCGTTTTTAACCTTTTAACTTTTTGTATCAAAATATTTTTTGCCATTTTTCTCTATTATATTCACAGGCTCGCTTTTTGCGGACGAATACCCCTCAAAAAGGGATTTCCCCGCTTCGTTAAGATAAGGGTAAATATCCTCCGCCGCGACCTCCATAAGCTTCATGCCGTCCGCAAAGCTGCCCCCGAATTCATATGGTACCGTGCAGTACGACAAGCAGCCGTTTCTGACTGTTATTTCAAGATCGAAATCGTAATACTCCGATATTCCCGAAAATTCCTCAAAGCCGCTTTCATAACCCTCAACTCCGCCGCTGCGCCATCTGTTTTCAAAATACTGATACGCTGCCATGTTTATCTCGTTTATGACCGCTTTTTTGTCCTCGAAAATTTCGTTGAAATTTATCTGCTCGCCCGTCCGCAAGTCGAACACCAGCGACGCAGGTATTACCGCTCCGTGAGCCGCCAGAGGAGGGTGATCCTCGGTGTAAAAATCAACGCTTAAGATATTACCGTTTATGTCGTAGTCCAAATCGACCCCGTCTCTCCATTTTCCAAGAGCGCATATCGTCATAGAAAAATGCCACGGCGGAATGATCATATCTCCGTCCTTTTCAAGATCAAATTCCTCAACGCGCCCGTTTATTTCCTCATATACGCTGTCAATGTACGCCTTTACGCCGTCGTTTATCTTCTGCATCACTGCCGCGTCCCCGCCGCTGAAAACAGGATATACCGCAGTAAATTCAAACACCGTGCAGCCGTCCTTTTTCAGCTCCTCGTTTATCTCCGCCTTTTCGGCAATAATATTAGTTTCGGTCTTTTCGGGGTAAATTATCCTCCTTGGGTAAACACTGTAAATTTCGTCCGCAGAAATCACTGTCGGATTTTGCGTTTCTTCCGCTTCGGACGTTTCGTCAGCCGTTTTCTCCGTGTCCGAAAAAACGCTTTCATCGCAGTATATCGCCGTGTCCGATGTAACGGAAGTCGTAAAGGTTTCCGTCTCGGAAATTTCCGCCGTACCGCCTTTCACACACCCTGTCAGCATTGCTGCTAAAACCGCAATTGCAATAATTTTCCTGCACATAATTACCTCTCCACTCACGTCAGTACCGAAATATTTCCGCCGCTGTAAATATCCTTGAAATACCATATAAACTCCGCGTCCTTTGGATCGTTTAAGTCCGCCTCATCGGGAAGCCGCCGCATGGTCTCAAAATATCTTTTCCCCTTATACTCTATAACATTGACAGGCTCTGTCCTTGCGGAGCTGTATGCCTCGAAAATTTCTTTTCCCTCGTCGGTGAGAAAATTTTCAACCTCGCTGAAAGGTACGCCCGCGAAATAGCTTTCATCAACACTTCCGCCGAAGCCGAAATCATAATACGTGTAATAGACTCCGATACAGCCTTCACGAACTGCCGTTCTCCGATAAAGATTATCCTCTCCCGCAAATACCTGATTTGTGCCGTCACCCAAATCAATGCCAAGCCAATCGGGAAAGCCCTCTTCAGTCTCTACCGCCGCCTTGTATCCGTCCGCGTCAATGCTTGAAACGGACAAAGCCCCAATGCTCCGAAGCTCTTTTTCCATTGCATCGGCAAAGCCTTCCTTGTCGGCGACTATTTTTTCAAAGTCCACACGTTCACCCGTCCGCAGATCAAACACCATTTGCATAGGGTAAACAAACTCGGGAGCAGCCCCTGCATGATAGGGACTGTACAAAAAATGCACCGCCCAGAAATTTTTCCCCACGGTGTCAACACTGTACACAAGAGTGTAGCTGTCCCGCGCCGTCTCGTAAAACAATTTCGCCTCGTCGGACATATTTCCGTCTGTGTCCTTGCCAAGCAGATTTATGTCGTTTTGCACACTTTCAAAAAGTTCGTCACGGTATTTTTTTATCTCCGAATTTATCCTTTCGCGGACTTCGACCTCAAGTCTTTCGTCCGTAACCTGCGGATAATCCGCTTTAAAAATACCCATTTCCATGCCTAAATCGTTATACAGCAGGGCGGGTTCTTCCTCCACCGGAGTTGTGTCTATAACGCTCCACCAATTTTCGTTTTTGTAGGAAAATTTAACGGGGTAAACGTCGTACAACTCGTCCGCACGCGTCACCTTTACCTCGTTATATTCGGGGATAGAAGCTTCCGTCTCAGAAGCGGACGTTGCCGTTGTGACAATCGTTTCCTCATTATAATCATCATTTGTGCAGCCCGTCAGCAGCACCGCCAGTACCGCAGCCAAAGCAATTATCTTTTTCATGTAATTGTCCTCCCATTTTTTAATATTATAAATAAAATTATAACACTTAAAAAATGGAAATACAATTACAGGTCGGTTACAAATAGTTACAATTCGGTAACAAAATACTAAATACAGAAAAACCAACAAAGGGCGGAAAACGGCTATGCCCAAAGCATAACCGTACTTTTCGCCCCGGATGTTATTGGAGTTTTTTACTTATTATTGCGCTTAGCGTCCAACATTGCCTTGACCTTGATAGGAAGTCCGAACAGATTGATAAAGCCTGCGGAATCCTTCTGGTCGTAAACATTATCCTCATCGAATGTAGCAACTTCCTCATCATAAAGAGTGTATGGGGAAGTAACGCCCGCTGTGATAATATTGCCCTTGTAAAGCTTCAGCTTAACGTCACCCGTAACAGTCTCCTGTGTCTTGTCGACGAAAGCGGAAAGAGCCTCACGGAGGGGTGTGTACCACTGACCGTTGTAAACGATGTCCGCAAAATCAATTGCAAGCTTCTGCTTCATACGCTGTGTAGCCTTGTCAAGCGTGATAGTTTCCAAAACGTCGTGAGCATAGTAAAGCACAGTTCCGCCGGGGGTCTCGTAAACGCCTCTGGACTTCATGCCAACGAGACGGTTCTCAACAATGTCCGCAAGACCTATACCGTTTGCGCCGCCAAGCTCGTTGAGCTTTTTGATTATGGAAACGCCGTCTCGACCTTGAAGACCCAGCCAACGAGCCTATGTATGAGAAAGAGGGCTTCCT
>CAMWVF010000013.1 GCA_947177545.1 uncultured Clostridia bacterium
ATATAACCCTATTATCATGGGTCTTACACAAAATTTTCACTTCCCGCGGCTAATGCTGCAAAGCCTCGGGTAAAGTATAGAAAGGTGGTCTATCTGTTGTCAAGGAAAACGAGTTTTAAGAGATTTTTGTCGGCGGCGATCGCAGTAAGCACTTGCCTGACCGCTCTGCCCGCATTTCCTGCTTTTTCAGAGGAAAATCCTCCCACGGCTGAAACACAGGAAACGTCGGAAGCCGACAATTCCGCGTCAGCTTTTGTCAGACAAAAAACTTACAGCGATTATTTCGACGAAATTTCCGCTGTTCCAAGACCGAATAAGGAGGCTTACTTAGAGTATTCGGGCTGCGACAGCGAAGCGCAGGTCGAGGTCGGCTCTTATGAGGGCAAGGAAAATGTTGTTATTTGGTCTAACGAGTCGGGTACTATTGATTTTACGGTGGACGTTCCCGAAGCGGGCGCGTATCAGATGGAGGTCAGCTATTTTCCTATCGCTGACGGCTCAACCACCGAGGTCTCGGTGCTTATCGACGGCGTTTCGCCTTACGATACCGCAACCCGCGTTGAAATGAACCACATCTGGACCAGCGCATACCCGATTTCTGTGGACTCAAAGGACAACGAGGTCCGTCCCCCGCAGGTTCAGGCTCCGCGGTGGGTGACCAATATGTTCTATGATACGGACGGTCTGTTCAACGATCCGCTTTATTTCAATTTTGAGGCGGGTCAGCACACTGTTTCGCTCCAGTCCGAAAGAGCAACCGTTGCCATTGAGTACATCAAATTGTGCAATATTACAGGCTACGACAGCTATACAAAGCCCTCCGACGCGGAACTCGCAGCAAATTCCGGCGCGGCGGCTATCAAGCTCCAGGGTGAAAAATACAGCTATACAAATTCTCAGTCTCTTTTCCCTACATACGACAGAGGTTCTTATACGGTAGAACCATCTCACCCCTCTAAACAGCGTTACAATACCGTTGGCGACGGCACTTGGGATACTGTCGGTCAGAGAATTACTTGGGAAATGAACGTCGAGACCGCAGGCTACTACAAGGTCGGAATTAAAGCCCGTCAGAACGAGCTTAGAGGACTTTATACAAACCGCAGGCTCTATATCGACGGCGAAGTCCCCAATGAGGAAATGTCCCAGATAAAATTCCAGTACGACGACGACTGGATAATGGTCGTTCCCGAGGACGAAAACGGCGACCCTGTATACGTTTACCTTGAACCCGGCAAGCATGAGATAGCTTTGGAGGTTATCCCGGGCGAGATAGGCGACTCTATGAGACGTCTTGACAGTATCGTTTATACTGCAAACCAGTACTATATGCAGATACTGATGATAACGGGTCCGTCTCCCGATAAGTACACAGACTACTATGTACATAGGGAAATTCCCGAGCTTGTGGACGTGTTCAGCACGCTTTCCTCTCAGCTTCTTGCCGAAGAGATGGCTATCGAGTCCCTTGCAGGTCAGCAGGGTACCGAGGCTGCGGCTTTGGAAAGACTTGCCACAGTCCTTGAAAGAGGCGCGGATAAACCTCATAAAATACCCGATATGATCGGAAACAACTCCATTAAGGATAACGTTGCATCAGTTTCCTCATGGATGAGACAGTATCGTGAACAGCCGCTGGAAATCGACTTCATCGAGCTGGTTCCTGCTGACGGCGAGTTTACTCCTGTAAAATCCAATTTCTTCAAGAGTTTGTCCTTTGGCTTTAAGGGCTTCCTTAATTCATTCTTTGAGGACTATACCGTACTTTCCGATACAACAAAGGATTCAATAAACGTTTGGGTAGGTCTCGGACGTGACCAGACAAACGTTATCAAGCAGCTTGTTGACGCTGAATTCAATACAACTCACAATACACAGGTAGCTATCAACCTTGTACAGGGCGGTATCATGGAGGCTGTTCTTGCAGGAAAGGGTCCCGACGCTTCGCTCTTTACGGGCGGCGAGTTCCCCGTAAACCTTGCAGTCCGCGACCTTGTTGTTCCTTTGGAAAACATGGATGGCTTTGACGAGGTGAAATCAAGGTTCCAGCGGAACGCTATGGTAAACTACACCTACGATGGCAGCGTTTATGCAATACCTATCAACCAGAGCTTCCCCATGATGTTCTACCGCAAGGATATGCTGGCTGAGATCGGTATTACAGACCCTCCCGAGACATGGGATGAGTTAATTGATATGCTTCCCGCTATTCAAAGAAGATATATGCAGCCGGGACTTATTCTTCCGGGTGTTGCGGCAGCTACAACAACGGCAGGCGGTATATCAGTTTCGCCCGCGACAGAGGCAGGTCACACATTTGCGCTGCTTATGCTCCAGTCCGGTACTAACTATTACAACGACGCTCAGACTGCCACAAACTTTGACACACAGGCGGCTGTTGACGCGTTTGCAACATGGACGGACTTCTACAATATTTATAAATTTGACCAAACCTACGATGCTTTTACTCGTTTCAGAACGGGCGAGGCGCCTATCGTTATCCAGAACTACTGTACGTTCTATAATCAGCTCAATGTTGCCGCTCCCGAAATAAAGGGTCTTTGGGACTTCACTTCCGTTCCCGGTACACTTCAGGCTGACGGTTCGATCTCACACGCTTCCAACTCAAACGGCTCCGGCGCTATTATCCTCAGCAACTGCAAGAATAAAGAGGGCGCATGGGAGTTCATCAAGTGGTTCACATCAACAGACGTTATGGTAGAGTACGGACAGAATGTCGAAGGCGTTATGGGACCTCTCGGACGCTTTGACTGCGCAAATATTGAAGCTTTGCAGCAGCTCAACTGGTCCAATAAGGATCTGGAAAAGATACTCTTCCAGATGGATCAGCTTGAAGAAATTCCGATAGTTCCTTCAGCATACGTTGTTACAAGAAGTATTATGAACGCATTCAGAACGGTTGTAAACGACAAGGACAATGCTCGCGAGACGCTTCGCTGGTACAACATCGACATCAACAGAGAAATTACAAGAAAACGAGAGAATCTCGGTCTTGATGATGAAAATTAATAAGAATGGAGGGGTAACCTTTGGCTGCTGAAACTCAAAAGAAGGAAATATTGCTTCCCAACGAACGCAAGATGTCCGCAAAAGAAAAATGGGGATATACGTGGCATGAAATGAAAAGGAATAAGATGTGCTACATAATGCTGTTCCCGTTTATGATTTTCTTTTTGATATTCACGGTAATACCGGTTATCATGGCTCTGCCTATGGGCTTCACCGACTTTGATATGGCGCATTTCCCGCCTAAGTGGGTCGGCTTTCAGAACTTCTACACAATGTTCCTTGAAGACGACGTTTTTATAAGCGCTATAAGGACGACACTTATCTTCGCAATATTTACAGGTCCTCTCAGTTACGCGCTCAGCTTTATGCTGGCGTGGCTGATAAATGAGCTGCACCCCGTCCTCAAAACGGTGTTCACGCTGATATTCTACGCACCGTCAATGGCGGGAAATATCTACTTTGTATGGCAGCTCATCTTCTCGGGCGACACTTACGGTTATCTTAACGCGCTGCTTAACGAGCTGGGCTTTACAACAGCCGCTATACAGTGGCTTACGGACGCTAACTATATCCTCCCCTGCGTTATAGTAGTTCAGCTTTGGGTATCTATGGGTGCGGGCTTCCTTGCAATGCGTGCGGGCTTCCAGGGTATTGATAAGGCGATGTACGAGGCTGGCGCTATCGAGGGTATCAGCAACAGGTGGCAGGAGCTTATCTACATCACTATCCCCTCAATGGGACCCCAGCTCATGTTCGCCGCTGTAATGCAGATCGTTTCCTCGTTCACAGTTGATATCGTGGGCAGAAGCCTCTGCGGCTTCCCCTCAACCGACTACAAGGCGCACACCATCATGACTCACGCATATGACTATGGCTGGATACGCTACGAAATGGGTTACTCTTCGGCAATATGCTTCGTGCTGTTCCTTGCTATGTTCGTCTGCAACCAGTTGATATCAAAATTGCTTAACAAATATATGAACTGAGAAATGAGGTGAGGATTACATAATGGCTAAAAAAGAACTGAAGCCCTCTCAAATAAAGGCTCAGCAGGAGGCGGAAAACGCCGCTGCTCTTGAAGCTTTGAGAAAGAGGCGGGAAAAAGAGCACCGCAAAATGGAGAAATCAAAAGGCTCCAATAAGCAGGTAGGTAAGAGCTGGAAGAATGATATCGGAATTTTTATTTTCCTCGCTCTCCTCGGCTGCTTTATGCTGCTCCCTATCTATATCGCAATTGTCACATCAATCAAGCCGGTAAATGAAATTTTCATTATGCCGCCGCGTCTTTACGCAATGGATCCCACAGGAGACAACTTCAAAGACCTGTTCGTTGTTGCAAACAACTCGTGGGTGCCTTTCTCAAGAAACGTTTTCAACAGTATTTTTGTAACTGTTGTGGCAACCGGTCTGCACGTTCTGTTTGCCTGTACGGCGGGCTTTGTGCTTGCGAAGTGCAGATTCCCCGGCGTTAAGGTAATAAACAAAATAGTTGTTATCGCCCTCCTTTTCAACAGCCAGGTAACATATATCATGCAGTATATGGTAATGGCAAGACTGGGTATGATCAATACCTATTCGGCGCTTATTATGCCGCTTATCGCATCATCTATGGGTCTTTACCTTATGATACAGAGCGTGGGACAGATACCCGACGCTATGATAGAAGCGGCAAAGGTTGACGGCGCAGGGCTTATGAGGATATGCTGGGGTATCGTAATGCCCAACTCAAAGCCTGCACTTATGACTATTATTATCTTCCAGTTCCAGGCGGTTTGGAACACCAACGGCGGCTCTATTGTTTACGATGAGGCGCTCAAGACGATGCCTACCGTCGTTCAGCAGATAGCTGCGGCGGGTCTTGCGAGACAGGGCGCTATAGCGGCTTCCGCTGTTGTACTGATGATACCGCCTTTGGCGATCTTCATTGCCGCACAGAGCAACGTTATGGAAACTATGGCTCATGCAGGTATGAAGGACTAAAATTTACGATGATACGGAGGGATAATATGTCAAGCTTGAAAAAGCTTCTTTCGCTTGTTTCAGCGGCGGCTTTGACGGTATCGGCTCTTGCCGTGAACGTTTCCGCGCTGGAAGCATATGACCCTTACAGCTATGACAGGTGGGGAGACGCTGTTTCCTCACAGGCGGGATATACTGCCGAAAAATACATAGACGGCGAAATGATAGGCTGCGGCAACTTTTATGAGCCTGCCGACCTGTATATTTCACATGATAATCTTATGTATATAGCTGACAGGGGAAATAACAGGATAGTTATTACTGACCTTGATTTTAACTTTAAAAAAGAGATGACAGAGTTCACCTACAACGGCGAGACCCTCACTCTTAAAAGACCGACAGGCGTTTTTGTTGACCAGTACACCGGAAACATCTACATATGCGATACGGAGAATTCCAGAGTCCTGAAGTGCGACACCGACGGCGTGGTGGACAGGATATTCGGAAAACCCGAAACGGAGCTTTACGACCAGAACCTTACCTACAACCCAAGCAAGGTGCTTGTAGATAAGGCGGGAAATGTTTACGTTGTTGTACGTTCCATCACAAGCGGTGCGGTAATGTTCAACTCGGAGGGCGAGTTCCTCGGCTTCTACGGCGCGAACCGCGTTGAGGCTACCGCGGAGGTTATCGCAAACGCTTTTTGGAATCTTATTTCAACCGACGCTCAGAGAGAACATTCACAGAAGCAGACTCCTATCGGATTCACAAATTTCGATATTGACGAAGACGGCTTTATTTACACGGTTACGGACTCTCAGGAAATGACTACCGACCTTGTTAAAAAGCTTAACCCCAGAGGCGACAATATTTTGGACTCTGTTGGTGCGGCGGATATGACATTTGGTGATATTTCCCCCGCGTACTACTCGATGTACGCAAAGAATTCCAGCCTTAACGATATCGACATAGGTCCCAACGGCGAGCTGAATATCCTTGACTTCCAGCACGGACGTGTTTTCCAGTATGACAAGGAATGTTGGCTGCTGTTCATAATGGGCGGTTCCGGAAACCAGCTTGGACTTTTCAACTCGGCTGCGGCTATCGAAAGCCACGACGACAAGATTTACGTTCTTGACTCGCTGAAAAACAATATCACTATTTTTAAGAGGACAGTTTTCGGCGAGATCGTTACAGAGGCTTCAAACCTTTATAACGACGGTCTTTACGAGGAATCTCTGGAGCCTTGGAGAAACGTCCTAAAATATGACGGAAACTACCGCAGAGCTTACATTGGTATCGGTAACGCGCTCTATAACAGATACGAGTACAGAGAGGCTATGGACTACTTTGAGATTTCCATAAGCCGTGGGCGCTACAACAGAGCGTATGAGGGATACAGAGACCTGTGGCTCAAGGCTAACTACATGAAATGTATTGTGGTCATAGTTATTCTTATAATTCTCATTATCGTATACAAGCGCTTCCGCAAAAAGGGCAAGATAGTATACCCGTGGGAAAAGAAGAGAAAGGGCGGTGTGTGATATGCTGGATCTGACAAAGGGTCAATTTGTTAAACACGTTATTTTCCACCCGTTTGAAGGCTTCGAGGATCTGCGCTGGAAAAAGCAAGGCTCATTGGGTATTGCTTTCGGTATAGTTTGTCTGCTCTTTATACAGCAGATAGCGTACAGCAGGCTTTACGGATTTCAGTATTATTCCGATTATGACAAGTTATTTAACATTGTGCCGTATATTTTCAAGAGCTTTATCCTTTTCGGCACTTGGGTAGTGGCAAACTGGGCGATGTGTACGCTGTTTGACGGCGAGGGTTCGATGAAAAACATCTTCATCAATTCGGCATACGCTTTAGTGCCGTACATTACAGGCTACCTTGTAGGTACGGTAATGTCCCACTTCCTTATCAGAGACGAATATGTTTTTATTCAGGCTGTTGAGGTTATCGGTCTTTGCTGGAGCTTTGTTCTCTTTATTTCGGGAATAAAGGCTGTACACCAGTTCAGCTTCGGAAAGACTATCGCGCTTATACTGCTCACCCTTGTGGCGATGCTTGCGATACTGTTCCTGCTCGTTCTGCTGCTGACGCTTTTCCAGCAGGTAATAATATTCATTCTTTCGATATACACGGAGCTTTCCTACAGGCTCAGGGTTTAATACTAAATACGAAAAGTGGTGAAATAACGAATGCATAAAAAGATGAAAAAGCTTCTTGCTTGTCTTTGCTGTATGGCTATGATAGTTCCCATGTGCGCGTTCCCCGCAAGTTCGGAGGACGAGGCCTCCGACACCGCTGATTCCTCCGATGAGGGCGCTGTTGACATGGAGGACTTTGAAATGGACGACGACGAGCCTCTCGTTACCGATGAACAGGCTATGGCGGAGATGAAGCTTGCGGCTGAAAACGATAAGCTTGCTCTGTATTATAACGACAAGGATATCAGAATTGCTCTTGTGGATAAAAACACAGGTGAGATATGGTGGTCCAGTCCTATCAATGCAGACGCTTCCGCGGGTAAAGCCGCTCAGAAGCAGGAGCTTAAATCGGGCATGACTTTGATTTTCGGCGAACCCTCCAAGAGACGTACAACAACGAATCAGAGTGCGTCCCGAAGCAAGGAAACAATGACGGTATCGGGAAATACTATCAATGTTGTGTACGATTTTGAGAGTACTGCCGAGATTGCAGTCCCCGTTACCTATACGCTTAACGACGATTACCTCAGTCTTCATGTTGACACCTCTGCTATCGAGGAGAGAAACTCTGACAAGATAGCTGTTGAAATGGCGTTTAACAGCACCTTCGGCGCTGCCGATATGGAGGAGGACGGCTACTTCGTTATTCCCGACGGAAGCGGAGCTATCATAAACTTCAACAACGGCAAGTCGGGCTACAGAGTATATCAGGGCAAGGTCTACGGCGCGGACATTACCGCTGTAAAGACTACAAAGCCTGCGGTAACTCAGGACGTTTACCTTCCTATGTACGGTATTGTAAAGGGCGACAGCGGATTAATGGTAGTTGCAGACAAGGGTGACACCTGCGCAACTATCAACGCTTACACAGCGGGTCAGAACAAAACCAGCTACAACGCCTGCTACTTTGACTTTGAGGTAAGAACTTCGGACGAATACCTTATGGGCGGCGACTCCAACCCTCTCAGAGTTTTTGAAAAGAGAGGAATACTCGTCCCCGAGATAGAGATAAGATATTATCCCGTTTCAAAGGACGACAAGTCCGATGTGGACTATGTTGACATTGCGAACGCTTACAAGGGATACCTCAAGACGCAGGGAGTTGAAAAGTCCTCCACAGCGGACGCAAGCGCGCTTTATGTTGATTTCTACGGAGCAACGCTGAAAACCGAGACTGTTCTCGGTATGCCCGTAACAATGCAGCATAAGACAACAAGCTTTTCGGACGCGCAGGATATCCTTTCACAGCTTAAAGGCTTGGGCGTTGAGAACATGATTGTAAATTATAATCAGTGGACAACGGCTGATATCAAGGAAAAGGTTTCGGATAAGGCAAAGCCCTCCTCGCTTCTCGGCGGAAAGAGCGACTTCAACGCTCTTATGAGCTATGCTAACTCCAACGGTATAACGATTTACCCGGAGGTCGACAACCTTACCTTTAAGTCCGGCAGCGGCTATTTTACAATGACCGACACTGCTATAAGAGTTTCAAATGCTTACTCGAGACAGATCGAGTACGACCTTGCTCACGGAATTGAAAATAAATTCTACAAGTCCATGTCGCTGCTCAGTCCGAGAAAGTATGAGAAGGTGTTCAACAATCTTGCAAGCAGCTACAGCAAATACGGTCTTAACAATATCTCGGTAGGAAGCGCGACCACCGTTATTTACGGCGACTACGGAAGAAATTCAGTTTCCAGAGAGATGTTCAAGGAAAATCTCAAGGGATATATGTCAAATCTCCAGAGTACTGTAGGTTCTGTTCTTGCGGACGGCGCAAACGCTTATGTACTCCCGTATGTTGATCATATTACAAATATTCCTCTTAACTCCAGCAAGTTTGACGCTTTCGATCAGGATATTCCGTTTTATCAGATAGTAATGAGCGGCTTGAAGCCGGTTTCCACAACTGCGGTAAACGGCGACGCTCAGATAGCTGACCTGGTACTCAGAGCGGTATCCTGCGGCTCAAATCTCAGATTTGACCTTGTTGCCGAGGACGCAAATGAGCTGAAGGACACAAGATACGACGTTCTTTATTATGCCGACTATAAGTACTGGCTTGAAGACGCGGCAGGCTGCTACAAGTTTGCAAATGAAGTCCTGAAGGACGTTGCAGGCGCAGAGATAACCGAATACAATATTCTCGAAAACGGAAATATTGAAACGGTGTACTCCAACGGCGTGACGACTGTTGTTGACCTTAACGCAAAAACGGTGACAAAGAACGGTACGCAGTACAGTATCTATGACTATGTCGGAAAGGAGGTAATCGGCTGATGAAAAGAATCCATATGTCTTATGAAAAGAAAAAGGGTCTTTACGGCTACGGCTTTGTTGCATTGTGGTTCATAGGAGCTTTGATGTTCTTTATAGTTCCGCTGCTGCAGTCCTTTTACTACTCTTTCCATAACGTTGCTCCCGAGGTTGGCGAGGTTTCGGTAACTGCACTGGTCGATAACCTCACGGGAGAGAAAAATATTTTCCTCAACTACAAAACAGCATTCATGACAGACCCGAAATTCAGACAGTATCTTGTTGAAGTGCTGCAGGACATGGCGCTTTCGCTGCCCGTTGTCGTGGTTTTCTCGCTGTTTGTTGCTATCATCATCAATCAGAAGTTCAGAGGAAGAACCTTTGCAAGAGCTGTATTCTTCCTGCCTGTTATCATTGCAACGGGTCCCGTTTACGCGATAATCACCGGCGACCTTGAAACAAGCGGAAACAGCAGCGCGGAGCAGTTCTCCACAATGTTTGAGGCGGACATGGTAGACCAGCTGCTGGAGTTCGTGGGTATCTACGGCTTCGGTGACACGTTCACTGAAATGCTTACAACAATTACCTCCGACATTCTGAACCTTGTTTGGAAATGCGGTATCCAGATAATTATCTTCCTTTCGGCATTGCAGGGTATTCCGCCCTCCGCTAAGGAAGCCGCTGCTATCGAGGGCGCGACTTCTTGGGAATTCTTCTGGAAGATCACACTTCCATACATTTCCCCAATGATCGTTGTAAACATCGTTTATACGGTTATCGACTCCTTTACCGACCCCACCAACGAGGTAATGGGACGCTTGCTTGAAATACAAAGCGAATGGCGTTACGGCTTGTCGGCGGCAATGGCGTGGAGCTACTTCGGAATTATCCTTGTAGTACTGGGAATCATATTCGCAATTATGAACAAACTCGTTTGGTACGATGATTAAAGGAGGCGGAGAAAAATGGCTGATACAATAGCAAAGAAAAATCCTATCTCCGACTTCATGGCAAAGCGTAAGGCGGAGAAACCACCCAAGGAACCCAAGATGTCCCGAAAGGAGAAAAGAGAGCGTTTCAAGAAAAGAATGGAATGCCTCACTCCCGCGGAGCAGAGATATTTAAGGCGGAAGCAGTTTACCGATGCAGTATGGCCTGTGGTCAGAGCGCTTATCGTTTTCGGACTTTGCTTCATTATCCTTTACCCGCTGTTATACATGATTTCAGCGGCATTCCGTCCCAGAGCGGACATGAACGACCCCACCATAATGTGGATACCAAAGCACGTGACGATGTCCAACATAAAGGACGCTATCGTTGCTATGGATTTCTGGAAAACTCTTAAAACAACCCTGGTGCTGAACATAGGCTGCTCGCTGGTACAGGTAGTTACCACTGCTATTACAGGCTACGGTTTTGCACGGTACAAGTTCAAGGGCAAGAATATTCTGTTCTTTGTTGTAATCATGATGATACTTGTACCGCCGCAGATCATACTTATCCCACAGTATATGTTCTTCCGTTATTTTGATCCGTTCGGAATTTTAGGCTTGATGGGTAAAGAGGCTATCAGCTTTATCGACACAGGCGTTACAATGTATTTCCCTGCGCTGACGGCAAACGGACTTAGAGCGGGACTGTTCATATACCTGTTCAGACAGTCCTTCCGCGGTCTCCCCAAGGAGCTTGAGGACGCTGCCGCACTTGACGGCTGCTCACCTCTTACAACCTTTGTAAGGGTAATGGTTCCCAATGCAGGTGCAACATTCCTTACAGTTTTCCTGTTCTCTATCGTTTGGTACTGGAACGACTACTATGTAAGTACCTCGTTCTTTATCGACAATCAGACTATTGCCCTTAAGCTTAAAAACCTCGACGCTAACTTAACACGTCTTATCTTTGACGGCGGAAACGTTCAGGTAAATATCCGCGAGCTTATCGTTTGGATGGAAGCGGGCTGTTTGATATCCATTCTGCCTATTCTGGTTCTGTACATCTGCTTGCAGAAGAACTTTACAGAGGGTATCGCTCGTTCGGGTCTTACAGGTATGTAAGTTTTACAAAGTATGTAAACTTGAAGCAGGATATTAAAATGCAATACACAAGATATGCGAGTTATATGCTTGCATATCTTGTTTTGCTTTGGGACAATGTTTACAAAATCCTGCGTAAAAATTGTAATATTTTTATATGCGGCTTATTTGAGCAATAGTAATTTTGTATAATATCACACTTGTAAAATGACGGAAAATGTGGTATAATTATACTATATAATTTTTGTAAATACTAAAATTTCATCAAAAAGTGTACAAA
>CAMWVF010000014.1 GCA_947177545.1 uncultured Clostridia bacterium
CCCGAAAGGAGATCGAAAGCTTCCTTGCGGCTCGGGGTCAGGATTTTGTTACGGACAGCACCAATTTCACCGACGATTACGCAAGAAATAAAATTCGCCATAAAATTATCCCCGCCATGTCGGAAATTTGCGGGGGATTTCCTGATAATGTGGAAAATCTCACCCTTGCCCTTTCAGAGGACGAGGATTTTTTGGCATCTACCGCTTTAAATCATAAAAATGACGACCTGCGTACCCTCCACCCTGCGGTGCGGAAAAGGGTAATTATTCTACACCTTAAAGAGCATGGGATAGCTGTTTCCAATAGGCAGGTGGAAGCTGCGGAAAGTATTTTGAACGGCGGAAAAATCACCTTTGAAAAAACCGTGCTGCAAGGGAAAGATGGCAAACTTTATTTTATGGAAAATGAAGATAAAGAGGAAATTCTGTCCCAAAATATTGAAAAAGAGGGCGAGTATTCCTTTTCAAGTGATAAGATTGTGATAATATCGAAATTAAACAGCGAAAAAATGAACAAAGGGCAAATTATTAACAAAAATTCAACAACTGACCTGCTGGACTATGATAAAATAAAAGGTAGTATTGTTTTAAGAAATCGACTGCGAGCCGACAAAATAAAGCCCGTCGGCGATAATCATACACGAGAGCTTAGAAAGCTTTTGCAGGAAAAGCTTCCCCCGTGGGAAAGAGGGAAGTCCGCAGTTATTGCGGACTTTATCGGTGTTGTCTGGTCGGAGCATTTTGGCATTGCCGACAGAGTAAAGCCCGATAAAAGCAGCGAAAATTTACTGAAAATTGAAATAAAAAATAAATCCGAACAATAATATATTTACAAGGAGGACGAACAAATGGGTTCAAAAAAGAACAGCAACAAGGGGATAATCATATATGCCGTTGTAATGGTGCTGGTAATAGCCGCTGCTGTAATGCTTTTGAGACAGGCGACAAAACCTGTGTCGGAGTACAGCTATTCGGAAATAATGGAGTATTTTGACAATTATCAGGTCTCCGAAATGAACTTCGATCTCGGAACAGGCGAGTTGGAGATCAAGGTTGAGGGGAAAGACTCCCCGATAATATATACCGTACCGAATGTAACGGTATTCCTTAACGAAATTCAGACGGGTTCGGAAAATTACCGCCGTGAATACAACGAACGCCACCCCGATGCTCCTCTTGCACAGGAGTACTACAAAATACAGGACACCTCATGGCTCTATAATCTGCTGCCCTCGCTGCTCATTATAGGCTTAATGGTATTTTTCTTCTTCTTTATGATGCGTCAGGCGGGCGGCGGCGGAAAAATGAACAATTTCGGCAAAGCCAACGTGAAAAACGCCTCCAACAAAAAGCACACCTTTGAGGACGTTGCCGGCGCGGACGAGGAAAAGGAAGAGCTTGCGGAAATTGTAGATTTCCTTAAAAATCCAAAAAAATACTCCGAAATGGGCGCGAGAATACCTCACGGCGTTCTGCTCATGGGACCTCCGGGTACAGGTAAGACCCTGCTTGCCAAAGCTGTCGCGGGCGAAGCGGGAGTACCTTTCTTCTCAATTTCGGGTTCGGACTTTGTTGAAATGTTCGTCGGCGTGGGCGCGTCCCGTGTCCGCGACCTTTTTGAGACGGCTAAGAAAAATTCTCCCTCGATAGTTTTCATAGACGAAATTGATGCTGTGGGACGTCAAAGAGGCGCGGGTCTCGGCGGCGGTCACGACGAGCGTGAGCAGACCCTTAACCAGCTTCTTGTTGAAATGGACGGCTTCGACGGCAACGAGGGCGTAATCGTTATTGCGGCAACAAACCGCCGCGACATTCTCGACCCTGCTCTTCTTCGTCCTGGACGTTTTGACCGTGAAGTTATGGTGGGCTATCCCGATGTTAAGGGCAGAGAGGAAATTCTTAAAGTACACTCCAAAAACAAGCCCCTGGGTCCCGATGTTGACCTTAACGTTATTGCAAAAACAACACAGTTTTTTACGGGCGCGGATCTTGAAAATCTGCTGAACGAAGCTGCTCTCCTTGCAGCCCGTGCGGACAGAAAGGCTATTATCGAGACCGATATCGAGGAAGCGACTCTTAAAGTAATTGCGGGTCCGGAGAAAAAGTCCCATATAGTTACCGACAGAGATAAAAGAATTACAGCATATCACGAAGCGGGTCATGCTGTTGCGGCGTATCACCTGCCCGAGTGCGAAAAGGTACATCAGGTCACTACTATACAAAGAGGTCAGGCGGCAGGTATGACGGTTTGCCGTCCCGACTCGGACGATAATCACGTTACAAAGGGCAAAATGTACCAGGATATTGTTATGACAATGGGCGGACGTGTTGCGGAGTCCATTACCTTTGAGGACGTCTGCACGGGCGCAAGCGGCGACATTCAGCAGGCTACAAAAAAGGCGAGAGCAATGGTCACACAATACGGCTTTTCCGAGGCTTTGGGACCGGTTCTCTACGGCGGGGACTCCAATGAGGTTTTCCTTGGCAGGGATTACGGTCACACTCATCAGTACAGCGAAAGCACCGCAAATCTCATAGACAGCGAGGTAAAGCGTATTATTACCGACGCTTACAAGGAATGCGAAAGAATTCTCACCGATCACAACGACCAGCTTGTTAAGGTTGCGGAATATCTTATAGAGAACGAAAAGATAAGCGGCGACGATTTCGAGAAGATGATGAAAGAGACCGAGGAGGCAGTTTCTCCCGAGGTGACCTTGGAGGAGATAGGTGCGGACGATTTGTCGGGTCTCAGCAAGCTTGAAGAAATTGAAGAGTTTGAGAAGAGAAATGACGAGTAAGAATATTTAAAAAAATATTGACAAAAATATTTTTGTGTGGTATAATAATACCATAAAGGTATGAGAGTGAATTTCCGACATCGGTAATCACAAAAAAGTCCCCGAGGCGGCAACCTCGGGGATTTTTGTCACTGCTTTAATGTAAGGCTTCGCTGCCGTCTTTTACTTCTTTCGACCGTTAAGCCAGTGCAGAATGCAGTAATAGATGATATTTGCCACTACACCTGCTGCAACGGAAATAAGAAATGGTATGAGAATTTCCAGCACCGTTATCACCTCCTTCCGATTAAACGCCGGAATGGAGTTGGCAGCAAAATAATTATAGCATATTTTGAAATATTTTGTCAAGCGAGGTAATAAATGAAGCTTCTTTTCTTAGGAGACGTTGTGGGAAATATCGGCACGAATTTCGTCACACAAAAGCTCCGCACTTTAAAAAAATTTTACGGCATAGACGTTACCGTTGTCAACGGGGAGAACTCCGCACAAGGCAACGGAATTACTCCCGCCTCCGCAAGAAATCTTTTCGATAGCGGCGCGGATATTATCACTACGGGAAACCACTGCTACCGTCGGCGTGAGATATACCACACCTTTGAGACGGAGAAGAATCTTATAAGACCCGCAAACTATCCCAAGGGAAATCCGGGGCGAGGATTTTGCGTCTATGACATGGGCGCATTTCAGATTGCAGTGATAAATCTTATGGGTACGGTCTACATGGAGTCTCTGGACAATCCTTTTGCCTCCGCGGACAGGATAATCTCAAGTCTTTCAACTCCCAATATTATTGTGGACTTTCACGCTGAAGCCACGGGAGAAAAAAAAGCAATGGGACACTATCTTGCGGGACGGGTCACTGCTGTTTTCGGTACTCACACTCACGTCCAGACCGCAGACGAGACCATTTTAAAAGAACACACGGGATACATTACAGACGCGGGAATGTGCGGTCCCGAGCTTTCTGTTCTGGGAGTTAAGACAGAAATCGCCATTGAAAAGCAGCGTTTTCATGCTCCCGTGAAATTTGCCGAGTCGGAAAATCCTCCTTTTATAAACGGAGTCGTTATAGAATTTAATGAAAATAATGGTCAATGTACATCAATAGAAAGACTTATTGTTAGATAAACTGCCGAAAATATTACCAAACTATTGTACTGTAGTTTAATAAGTGGTATAATTAATTATATGCTGATTTTGTAATCGGTACATCATAAAAAAGTTGATTTACGGAAAATTTTTTGGCAAATACCCATTAGATATATAAAACGGAGGTATTGTTAATGGAAATTCTAAAAGTCTCAGCAAGATCTAATCCGAACGCCGTTGCGGGAGCTATAGCAAGCGTAATGCGGGAAAGCAGTTCGGTAGAAGTACAGGCAATAGGCGCGGGAGCGGCAAATCAGGCAATAAAGTCCATAGCAGTGGCAAGGGGTTACTTAGCTCCAATAGGAGTGGACTTGATATGTTACCCTGCATTCGGCAGCATTGAAATTGACGGAGAAAACCGTACGGCGATACGTCTTATCTGCGAAGAACGGTAAATGGGAGAGTCTCCACTTTCTGCCTATAAGTCAGATACAGAAAATTATAACTATATTTTGCCTCCTATCAAGGAGGCGATTTATTTTTTTATTAATTACAGAAAAATTCCTCCGAGATCGTTTTCTCGGAGGAATTTTTGTGAGTATACTAACATTGAAATTCAAAAATTTTTTATCAACACATTTGAAAAATATTCATATAGTACCCTTTGCAGCTCTTACCATTTGGACTATCACCGCAAGAAGCAGTACCAAGTCAATAATTTTAAGAGCAATACCTATAATTGTGCCGATAATGGGTACCCATGTTACAATTGAAAGTATTTTTCCCAGTACGAACATTACCGCAAAGCATATGGTGAAGATAATACCCCAGTTTGCGCAGTGGCGGGCATAATCCGAATTTACTCCCGAAAAGAAGTATATCAGAAATAGCAGGGGGAAAACCGACAGGACTGCGACGGTCTTGTTTTTTTCAATATCTTCCTGACTGAAATTTGCCATATCCGTCCTCCTACTTGATAACACGTATCTTTATAACGCTGTCAACAGCTGCAAGCTTTCCTATAATATCGTCGCTGATATCGCCCGCAGCGTCAAGCATTGTGTACGCATAATCCTTTTTGGACTTGCTTACCATGTTGTCAATGTTGATGCCAACTTCGCCGAGCACAGCGGTAAGATGTGTGATAACAGCGGGAATATTCTTGTGAAGCACACAAATTTTTGTACCCGCTGCGTTCATATCAGCATCGGGGTAGTTTACGGAATTCTTGATATTTCCGTTTTCAATATATTCAATAAGCTCCAGAGCAGCCATCATTGCGCAGTTATCCTCCGACTCGGGAGTGGACGCACCGAGGTGGGGGATAGCGATAACATTCTTAACGCCGAGGACTTCATCGCTGGGGAAGTCCACAACATATGCGGAAACCTTTCCGCTTTCAAGCGCGGAAATAATTGCTCCGCTGTCAACAAGCTCGCCTCTTGCGAAGTTAAGAATACGAACTCCGTCTTTCATCATAGCAATGGTATCATTATTGATAGTACCCTTTGTATCCGCATTATAGGGAACATGGATAGTGATGTAATCGGAAGCGGCATAAACGTCCTTAACGTCAGCAGCTGCTTTTACTGCGGGATCAAGTCCCAAAGCAGCCTTTACGGAAAGATACGGGTCAAAGCCAACTACTTTCATACCGAGAGCGACAGCAGCGTTTGCAACCAATACACCGATAGCGCCGAGACCGATAATACCAAGAGTTTTGCCCATTATTTCGGGACCTGCAAACTGTCCCTTACCCTTTTCTACCATTTTGCCGACTTCTGCGCCGTTGCCCTTTAAGGTCTGCGCCCAAGTCATAGCCTCGGGAATTTTACGGGAAGAAATGAGCATTCCCGCAATAACAAGCTCCTTAACCGCGTTTGCGTTTGCGCCTGGAGTGTTGAAAACAACGATACCCTGCTCCGCGCACTTGTCAACGGGGATATTGTTTACGCCTGCGCCTGCACGAGCGATAGCAAGAAGATTCTCGCCGAATTCCATATCATGCATAGCAGCTGAACGCACCATAATTGCTTCGGGGTTAGCCACCTCGTCGGCAACGTTATACTTTGCGGTATCGAAATTGTCGGTACCGTATTTTGAAATTTTATTCAGAGTCTGAATATTGAACATTTCTATAACCTACTTTCATTAATTGTTTTGTCGGATCATTTTTCGATTTTTAATCCCACGCTGTCAAATTCATGGGTAACAACAGGCTTGCCATCCCTATCAAGCAAAGGAGTAAGACCGCCGGAATAACCGTCCTCACGCCAAAGGTAATTTACGCCTGTTTCGGTATCTACCCATATTTCCATGATACTCACAGCACCCTGTTTGTATACTCTTTTAAATCTGTCATCCATTGCTTAACCATTCTCCTGCTCGAATTTTTTCATAAATTCGACAAGCTTTTCAACGCCCTCGATAGGCATAGCGTTGTAAATTGAAGCACGCATACCGCCAACGGAACGGTGTCCCTTGAGGTTCTCAAAGCCCGCAGCCTTTGCTTCCTTGACGAACTTAGCGTCCAACTCCTCGTTGCCTGTTACGAAAGGAACGTTCATGAGTGAACGGTCTTTCTTCTCAACAGTACCCTTGAAAAGCTTGCTCTGATCGAGGAAATCGTACAAAATAGCAGCCTTTTTCTCGTTGTGCTTCTTCATAGCTTCGAGACCGCCCATTTTCTTTATCCACTTGAACACCTTGCCGCAGATGTAAATACCGTAGCAGGGAGGTGTGTTGTAAAGGCTGTCGTTGTCAGCCTGTGTTTTCCACTTCAGCATTGTGGGAGTACCGGCAAGAACATCGTCTCTGATGAGGTCTTCACGGATAATAGCTATAACAACGCCTGCGGGACCGATATTCTTCTGCACGCCGCCGTAGATAACGCCGTATTTTGTAACATCAACAGGTTCGGAAAGGAAGCAGGAAGAAACGTCCGCAACCAAGTCTTTGCCCTTAGTATCGGGAAGCTCCCAAAATTTTGTACCGTAAATGGTGTTGTTCTCGCAGATATAAACATAGTCCGCGTCCTCGGGGATAGCGAGGTCGGAGCAGTCGGGAATATAGGAGAAAGTCTTGTCTGCGGAGGAAGCAACGTCCACAGCCTCGCCGTAAAGCTTAGCCTCCTGAAAAGCTTTTTTAGCCCACTGACCTGTGATAATGTAAGCTGCTTTCTTATTTTTCATAAGGTTCATAGGTACAGCTGCAAACTGCTGTGAAGCGCCGCCCTGCAAAAACAGCACCTTATAGTTGTCGGGAATATTCATCAGATCGCGGATATCCTTTTCCGCGTCCTTGATTATCTCGTCGTAAGCCTTTGAGCGGTGGGACATTTCCATAACAGACATACCCGTACCCTTGTAATCGAGCATTTCCTCTGCGGCTTCCTTGAGAACTTCCTCGGGCAGGACAGCAGGTCCTGCGCTGAAATTATAGACTCTGGACATTATTAAAGACCTCCAAATAAAATTTTTTACGAACACTAACATTCAGATTTTAAATACATAGTATAATTATACCATTCCGTCAAATAAAAGTCAAGAGTTGGAAATCAAAAAGATTTAAAATATGAAAACGTGACCGCCGTCCTTAAAAACCCTATTCTCTGTCTTCTATTTATCTAAAAAATACTTGCAATTTTCCCAAATGTATGCTATAATATAATAGTATAGTTTAAAATAAAAAACGTGTAAAAAACAAAGTGAGGGGAATTAAAAAATTATGAATTCTTTTGTAGAGGTTTACGACAGAATTCGGGACTACTGCTATGATAAAATAAATAAAAACGAGTTTAACGATACTTCCTATAATCTCTGGATAAGCCCGCTGAAGCCCGAAAAGCTGGACGGAAATGTCGCTTACTTTACCGTTTCAAACGAGTTTATCAAAAATACCTTTTCAAAAAATTATACCGAATTTTTTAAGGGAGCTTTAAAAGATATACTGGGTTTTGACGTGGAAATAAACATCACCGTCAAGGCTGCCGAAAACGAGGACGACAACGAACCAAACGTGAAAAAAGCCGAGCTTATGGAGTCCTTTTCAAACGCTGAATACGGATATACTTTCGGCACGTTTATTGTGGGACGATCCAACGAATTCGCTTACGCGGCTTGTACCTCCGTTGCAAAATCTCCGGGAAGCACCTATAATCCTCTTTTTATATACGGTCCCTCAGGACTGGGCAAGACTCACCTTATGACTGCAATAAGTATGTATATTAAGGAGGAACGCCCCGGTACAAACATTATCTACGTTACGGGCGAAGCCTTTGCTAACGAGCTTATCAATGCCATTCAGCAGAAAAAGGACACAAGCCAGTTCCACCAGAAATACCGCAGCGCGGACGTTCTGCTTGTGGACGACGTTCAGTTCATCGCGGGCAAGGAATCCACACAGGAGGAATTTTTCCATACCTTTAACGAGCTTCACAATTTAGGCAAGCAGATAGTTCTGACCTCCGACCGTCCCCCCAAGGAGATAAAAACTCTGGAGGACAGAATAAGGACACGCTTTGAATGGGGTCTTATCGCAGATATTTCTTCACCCGACTTTGAGACGAGGGTCGCGATAATCCGCCGCAAGGCAGAGCTGTTGGATTTTATTATTCCCCCGGATGTCAGCGAATATATAGCGAACAAGCTGAAAACAAATATCCGTCAGCTTGAGGGCTGTGTTAAAAAGCTTAAAGCCGGTCAGCTGCTTATGGGTACGCCTCCATCTATGGCGCAGGCGCAGAAAGCTGTAAACGAGATACTTTCAGAGGAACAGGCTCCCCCCATAACGGTGGAAAGAGTTCTGAACGAGGTTGCGGGAGTTTATTCTGTAACGGCGGAGGACATTTGCTCAAAGAAGCGAAGCTCCCAGATATCCATGGCAAGAAAGGTTGCTTCCTATGTTATAAAGGAAGTTACTGATATGTCCTTTAAATCAATAGGCTTGGAGCTTGGCGGCAGAGACCACAGCACCATTATGTACTATTATGAGGATATACAGAAGATAATGAACAAGGACACACATACCAAAGAGATGATTGAGGACATTGTTAAAAATATCAAGAACAACAAGTTTTGAACAATTAACAGTTAATAATTTTACGGTATAATTAATTTCTTACGAATTCCTTTGTGAGCTTATTCAGAGTAAATGTATTCCATACCTAATATTGTAGGGATTACGCCCGCGGAGGATTTATCACCTGTAAAGTTTTAATTACTATTAGTTTTAAAAACAGTTTTCCACATGGTGTGGAAAACGTTGTGGAAAACTTTAAAAGCCGTTTTTACGCCATGTAATTCGTTACATTACTTCTTGTATAACTGACTTTTCCACTTCTTTCACTTTGAGGGAAAAAATCCTGTTATTTTAAGATATATCAGTGTTTGTTGGACTTGCAAATGTATGTGATACCAATAATTTACAGCAAATTTCCACAAATTTTTCCCCTTTGGGGTGGGAATTAACATAATGGTTTTCCACCGTTTAAACGGCAAGGAAATTTTTCCGCTTTTCAACTTTTTTCCCACATGAGCTGTATGGAAAAGCAAAACTCGGCGGCGAAAGGAAATGAAGAGGTTTTCAATATTTTAAACACTACTACTGCTGCTGCTGTTTATAACTTATCATTGTTATTGATTTAACGTACAGCGGCAAATGAAATTTTAAGGGTACGGCTCTTAATGACGTGGAAAACTGTACCTCAAAAAATACATATAAAAATTATTCCGAAAGGACGTTCAGATAATGAAATTCTTATGCAAACAAGCGGAGCTTAACGAAGCTTTGGCAAACGTATCAAGAGCAGTACCCCAAAAGTCCCCCATATCCGCTTTGGAGGGCGTGAAAATTTATCTCAACAAGGAAATGCTGGAGCTTACGGGATACGACTTAGAGCTTGGCATTCAAACAAAAATAGAAGTGGTTTCCGAGGACGTGGGGGAATTTATCCTCAACAGCAAGCTTTTCAGCGAAATAGTTCGGAAAATGCCCTCCGAGACTATTGAGATCGAGGTAAAAAGCGATCTTTCTACAATTATCAGAGGCGAAAAGGCAGAGTACAGCATTACCGCACTTCCTGCTGACGAGTATCCCTCTATCCCTGACCACGACACGGGAGACAATTTTACCATTTCCCAGGCAATGCTGCGTAACATGATAAATCAGACTATTTTCGCCGTTGCCGTTACGGACAACAAGCCTATTCTCACAGGCGAGCTTTTTGACATTATGGATCACAACTTTAACCTTGCGGCTATTGACGGTTTCCGTCTTGCAGTGCGTTCGGAGCATATTGAGTCGGACAATCACTACAATTTTGTTGTAAAGGCTAAGGCTTTGTCAGAAGCCTCGAAGCTTTTAAAGGACGATGGTGAGGAAACAGTTACAATGCACGTTTCCAAAAAGCATATTACTTTTGAGATAGGCAAGTACATGGTGCTTTCAAGGCTTTTAGAGGGAGAGTTCCATAACTATAAGGGTTCTATCCCCGCAAACCATAATACCGAAATAATTCTCAATACAAGAGACCTGATAAACAGTCTGGAGAGGTGTATGCTCCTTATAAACGAGAAAACAAAGGCTCCGGTGAGATGTCTTTTCAGGGACGGTACGGTGAAGATTTCCTGTTCCACGGCGCTCGGAAAGCTTAATGACGAGTTTGGGGCTGATATATCGGGTCCTTCGGTGGAGATCGGTTTCAACTGCCGATATCTTTTGGATGCGTTAAAGGCTTCCGAGTCGGATAAGGTAAGACTGCTTCTCAACGGCGGACTTTCGCCCATGAAGATAGTTCCCTTGGAGGGCAGCGCATATGTATTTTTGGTACTTCCCATGCGCTTGAAAAGCGAATAAAAGCAGAAAATAAAAGTGACAAAATACTATTAATAACTAATCACAGAACAACTTACCCAAGCAGCCGGTTCAGCTGCTTGTATATTTTGTGAATTGTTCAGGAATTTTCATTATTCAAGTTTTGGGAGGTTTTTTATGGATAGTGAAGTTAAGATTACTACCGAGTTTATCAAGCTTGATCAGCTTCTTAAATTTTCGGGTGCTGTTGCTATCGGTTCCGAAGCTAAGGAACTTATTTCCGCGGGAAATGTTAAAGTAAACGGTGATGTCTGCACTATGCGCGGTAAAAAAATCCGTTCGGGGGACACTGTTACAGTTTACGATAAGGATATTACTGTAATATAAATACAATTAGTAAAAGGAGTTTCCCGTGATTGTAAACAGTATTTTCGCCGACGGCTACAAAAATCTGAAGCAAGTTAACATTACCCTTGACCCGAAAATGAACATTATCTGCGGCGAAAACGCACAGGGCAAGACCAATCTCATAGAAGCTGTTTGGCTTTGTTCGGGCTGCCGTTCCTTCAGGGGGACAAAGGACAGGGACATGATCTCATTTGACGGTGATGCTTCCCGAGTTTCTGTGAATTTTGAAAATTCCCGCAGAATGGAAAATATTGAGTTTATCCTTAAAAAAGGTACTGTAAAGGAAAAAAACATTACACTTAACGGCATAAAAAACGACCGTCTTTCAAAGCTTTTTGAAGAATTCAAGTGTGTGGTTTTCACTCCCGAGGATTTGAATATTACCAAGGGTTCACCCGACAACAGGCGGAATTTTTTAGATATTGCAATTTCACAAATAAAGCCGTCCTATATAAACGCTTTGAAAAAGTACAACGGCATTTTGCAGCAGCGCAATTCTTTGTTGAAAAGTATGAGTGCAGTCCACGGCAGCGATACAAAATATCTGGACGTTTGGAACGAGCAGCTTGCAGA
>CAMWVF010000015.1 GCA_947177545.1 uncultured Clostridia bacterium
TTTATATAGTGTTTTTTAATATTATCAATGCCGTCAAATCATCATTTTACATGATAATTTCACATCACAAAACAAAAAAATTCACCGTCTGAAATAAAAAGTGTGTACTTTTGTGTGTACTTTATTTTTGACTTTTACCCTTATACAAATAAGGCTCTATGCAGGTTTTGACGAAATTTTCTCCCTCCTCGTCTGTCAATTCATCATCTGCATTGCAGACAATCTTTATTAAGCTGTCATCAACATTGGCAAAGCCTTGCTTGCCTTTTATTGGAAAAGGCTGTATGTATCTCAAATCAGTCAATTGCCATGCGTAAATACCTATATCGTCAGGTGTCAAGTCGTTTTCAAAATCTTGGTAATTTTTCTCTGTAACCTTAACAATGTCGTTAAGCCTTACCACACAAATGGCATGACCGCATATCGTGTCTTTGATTTTGGGGCTTGCGGTGCTGCAAATAAGCAGATCACCTCTGTACTCGGTTTTCCATGTTCGGTACTCATAAATTTTTTCGCCGCAGAAAATCATGTGCGCCCACGGGTTTCTTACCGAAAGTGCTTTCATCTAATCAGACCTTTCATATATGTTTTGTATAATTATACCACTTTTAAGGGCTTATGTAAATAGGCATTGCACCTAAACCGCACCAAATAGGTACAATTTAGGCGCAAAGCGTTATTTTGCAAGATATGTATGATCTATAGGGTTACAATCTGCATAACAGCAGTATTGCGTTATTTTGGGCTTTTCGCCGCCTTTTATGTATATGCTGCTCTCCATATTGTCGTGTTTGGCTCTATTTTCTGCATATTCAAGCAAATCTCGAAGTTCTTCAAGACTTATTTTCAACCCGCTTTCGGTATATTTCACGTTCATCACCTCACTTTCTGTGTTTTGGGTATGTATTTTCCAATTTGCTTCATAACTGGGTCAAATATTGTTACTGTTGCATATTGCATTGATTTGTATGTCGTTTTGTTCGGTAGGCTTAGAATATAAGCGTTCATAATACCTAAATCAATTGCCGCCCCCTCTTGACGGTTCGCCCAATTTACAAGGCGTTCAATTTCTTTTCTAAAAGCCTGTGCCGTTTCATAATGGCTATATTTGGCAATATCTATTGTATAGCCTGCTGCGTAATTATCACTGCTTGCTGTGTAGTTGTACCGTGCGCGGCTCATTAAGTCTATAACATATTTTGGTATTTTCATATTGCCGCCCCCTGACTGCTTATAATTTCTTTTACTCTGTCGCTATAATGGTAAATATTATCAAACGGGTGAAATAATACGCCTTTTATAAAATCGCTGTCAGGTATTACACTTGCCCAATTGCCTATAACTTCGCCGTAATGGGTTCTACCGTCTTCTATATGACTAATTTCGTCGCTAAACGTCAAAACTTTTTCACCGTTTAAATATACCGTTGCCGTGCCTTGTGTTACACTCTGCCGCACTCTTTTTACCTCAAATATAAATTTCATATTGCTGCCCCCTTTTTTGCCTCTTCAACTTCCGCTTTTGTAAAAAGTTCGGAAAATTCTAACACGGTTTGTCTGTGAATTTCGTCGGAAACGCCTTTTGCAAAAGCCTTAAGCAGCGGTAAAAGGTTGTTTTTCTCTGCTTCTAATAAGTCGCATAACTCTTTGCTTTGGTTCGGCGTTACTATACATTGCCGCTTGTTAGCTTCTCTTTGACCTATCTCATAGGCTTTTAAGTCTCTGTTAGTCATTTTGTGTTACCTTGCCTTTCATATTTTGATTTGAGCACTTACTCGTTTTGTTCGTGTTTGTGATTATATAATACACCCATTTTGTGCATTTGTCAAGAGCTTTTTCAAAAAAATATGCACAAATCGAGTGTAATTTTTTTGTGTATATTTTGAGATTGATTTAATCCCGTTTTGGGTGTAAAATAGTAGTAGTTAAGGAGATGATCGCGTGAGACTTAAAGAAATCAGAAAAAGTAAAAATATATCCCAAGAGCAGGCTGCAAATGCTTTGGGAATATCCGTTCGAGCATATCAGAATTATGAATACGAGCAACGAGAGCCAAATATCGAAATGATAAACAAGCTTGCTGACTACTACGGCGTTACAACGGATTATCTTCTCGGACGTGAACCTCTCCCCAATCCCCTTGCGGGCTGCGAAAAGGACGAGATCACCGTTATTGAAAAATTTCTTAGTTTGCCGTCCGAAGTCAGGAAGTGCGCCCTTGATGTTCTCCGTCGGTTGGGAGAAACCGTGCAAACGCTTTCGCAGGACAATAAAAAATAAGCCCTCCGCTTTCACAGAGGGCTAAAAAATATCATGCTGCTTCAAGTTTTCGGTTTTACAGCTCGAGGCAGCATTTTTTCATTATTATAGCACGTCAACCGCCTTTGGAGAAATCCACCCGTCAAGGGTATCAATGAAATACCAACCATTTGTGACCTTGCTTGCGGTGTAGGTGCTGCCGTCTTTGACTACACAAACTATTTTATAGTTTGTCCCCGCTCCCGTTCTGACATTCCATGTCCCCGACTTAACTTTGAGGGTAAATTTCTGTGCTTCTTCCTGATATGTGATCCATGGGCATTTCCCCCAATTTACCCACGGACGGGATTTCAGCTTTGTTTTCACAACGCCGTATTCATGTCCTCGTGCTTCAATCACTTCACCGTTGCCTATGTATACGCCAACGTGTCCGTTCATGAACACAAGCACACCCGGCACATCGGGCATTGTAGAAATCTTACCCTTTTCCTTGCAGACCGAAAGCATACCGTTTGCGGAAACGTCCTGCTTGCTGTTATATACAGGCTTTGCCGTTGCCGTATCGCTCCACAAGTACCCCTTTATAAGCCCTACACAGTCATGTACCCGCTTGCCGTACTGCGTTGGGAAATCGTTCCAAGACTTGTAATACTGCGGGTACTGATTACGTTTGTAACTGTACAGGTCAGCCGTTGCGGTATTACCAAACGTTCCATACCAGTACGGCAGCCCCAACTGCGCCTTTGCGTATTCAACCAAACCATTATTCGTTTTCATCTTCAAATTCCTCACTTTCAACTTTCTTTTCTGCTTGTGACTTGATATTGCTTGCAATCTTCATCAAGAACGGCGGTAGCGGTGCGCCTATGTCCCTGACATTCTCCAAAATGGAAATTATTTCATTGGCAATAAGCCACACAGCCACGATTGAAGCGACTACAAAATTAAGTCCGATTACAATACCCACCGTTTCAGCGGTGTATTGGAGCAACCAGTCAAGCATTGCGCCCACGGCTACAAGCAGCCACATACACACCTTTTTGGCAATACCACGAATAGATTTGTAAGACTTTATAGTCTCGTCCCGATATTTGGCGGCGCAAAGCCCCGTACCGTAATCAATAACATTACACAAAATCAAGACAAGCATAGGAACGTAAAGAATACCGAGCCAACTCGAAAGAAGCGTTCCTATCCCTATAAACCATTTTTTTACATTTTCCATGTTGATACCTCCTGAAAATTTTTATTTGATTAAAACCTTGATATGGTTTTCATCGACTCTTGAAAGAACCCTGTAACCTGTTTCGGATTTTGTTGCTATGCCGCCGCTTGCAGGAACACAATAACCATTGACCTCGCAAGTACTGTCATCAGTAACAATAAGCTTTCCAACAAGACCTACAGCCGCCCATTCCTTACGGTCTAAGCGGCTGATATAGTTTTCGTTTTCTTCCTCACGGAAGTTTTCGTTTAAAATCCATGCGCCGTTTTCGTCAAGCAGTCTTTTCCCGAAAACGTCTGTTTTCCATTTCTTTCCCCAATCGTCTGTTTGAGCGTCCGCAACAACAGAGGGCGTTGCCGAAACAACGCCCAATATGTAATCATCATCTGCACTTGTAGGACGTATCTTTTCACCGTCAAGGGTCACAAACAACCCCCGCCTATCCTCGTTATCGTGGTTGCCGTCAGCCCATTCAAACATTTCCGCATAGTCCGCTCCGCTTGCGGTGTAGGATTTTGTACCCATTACATCACTCGCCGCCGTAACTCTAAAGGCGTTTGCACGTAATGTTGAATCGTTACGACCATTACCAATTACAAATATATCACCCGTTGTTGAATCTCCATTTGATAATCCCGTCGGCGTTTTGTTGTATCTTCCTACTACAAAATTAAATTCATTTGCGATTAGACCATAGCCTATTGCGGTAGAATAATCACCGTTCGCCCTTGTAAACGATCCTATCGCAATCGCAGCACTGCCGTCTGCCGTTGTTTGCTGACCAATTGCAGTAGAGTATTGACCATTTGCAGTTACTTGATAACCAATTGCGGTAGAATTGCTTTTGTTTGCAGTTGCTTGCCTACCCATAGCAAATGAATAATACCCTTTTGCAACTGTTGAATTTCCCATTGCTACAGCCGCCCATCCGGTTGCTTTTGTGCTATTACCCATTGCTGTAGAGTAAGTTCCGGTAGCAACATTTTTGTCATAATCGTTAAAAATTTCTGCCCCTGCTTCAGCAACTACATCTGTTCCGTCAATAGTAAAGGTTTCACCCTCAACCTTTTTTCCCGCGCTTTTATCGTCTCCCCCGCCCGAAACGAAAAAGCACTTCTGCTGTGAAACGTCAAAATTAAGGATTACAAGGTCATTTTCCTTAAATCCTGCATTTACAGCGGTGTATCTTTCTGAACCTATCGTGAAAACGGTGTCCTTGACATAATCATTCGGGGCAACAAACCGCAAGCAGAAGAAATCTTCCGACTGCAAGTCAACATCTGTTGTGATTGTGTATTCCCCGCTTGTACCCGATTCCGTGTCGGGGTCGGTGTATGTGCAAGTAACGTCTATAATGGTGCTGCCAACCGTTCCACCGCCTGCTGAGTCTGCCAATTCAATGGTTTTTTCCTGTATTTCCTTTATCGACTCGGAAGTGTTGTGCAAAATTGCATTGAAATATTCTGCGGGCGGCTTGTACCCGGGCTGAAAACCTTTTTCTATTAAATCCTGCGGAGGCGTTATACCCGCATTATCCCAATCAATTGGTTTGTTTTGGTATTCAAATTTCATAATATGATCCTCCTATAAATTAATATCTATAACATCACCGACATAGCCGCCGATTGATTGTTCAATGTTTCCAAAGCCCTTGTTTACGTCATATACAGGCTTTGTTGACGAAAATTCAAATGTACTCACAACAGCAGGCTTCCAAGTAATAACGTGTTCGCTGATTATAGACGGCGGCAGCTTATCGCTGTACGCTATTGCCTTAATAGTTTTGGAAACGCCCTTGTAATCACCTGAATAAAGTAAAAAAGGCTCTGTAAACAGCGTTGATTGCTCTGTCGGGTCTGTTCCGTCCGTCGTATAATAAATTCTCGCTTTGTACGTGCTGCTTGACAATGTAATTTTGGCAGGTTTATTGTATGTTATTCTTATATTGGGCGGTTCAACGTATATTCGGGGCTTTCTTGTTCTTACCTCGGTAACACCCGATACGACTGTACCGAAATAGCCTCCTATGGATTGCTCAATATTTCCCCACCCTTTGCTTTCGTCGTATTCCTCGGGAATGCTGCCAAACTCGAACATACCCCAAAAATAACTTGCTTCAATCTGTACGCCGATTGCAATTAACTTCTTTGTAAGCTCCTTTATCTGATCGGCATTAAGTCCTGTTTCAAGCAAATTTTCATATGGCATATCTTTCAGGCGCACAGATGCAATGCTGTCCGTTACCTCGCTGATTTGCATATTGCCTTTTCTGAAAATATAATCAAGCCCGTGCATAACGCTCATATAGTCGCTCTTGCTGATATTTGCGGCAATATTAGCCTTTATAACGGCTCTGTATTGCTTATCGTTAAGCGTTCCACGATATAAGCCCAACATTTCGCCGTAATCATCAAGAATTTTTCCGAAAGCGTTATCCAAATCAAGCATACTGACAACTTCGGATATATCTGCATACAACGCTTTTACAGCAACCTCATTGATTTGCAAAAGCTTGCTGTTATTGCTTTCAGGTCTCTTGTCGTATGCGTCGGGCAGTTTTTTTACATATGTTCTGTCCTCAAAATCGTTCATGGTATCACTCTCACATTCACGTTATCAGGAATAAGCCTCGGTAACTCCCACGGGTCGCACATAACATTGTTTTCTGTGTATGTTTCGCCGCCGTCGGCTGAAATCGTGATTGACGGCACTTCAACCACTCCCGCAACACTATGTACAAAACTATAGAATTTTGTACGGTATACGTCCTCACCATTGCCTAAGTTCATAACATAGTCTGAAATTTGCTCGGCAATTTTCTCTTTTCCGACAATACCCTCAAAGTCGTTATTTACTCTTATTTCGACGTTTACACGAATTTCTATCTCTGTTGATCGTGTAAAATTTACTGTTTGCTCAATATCGTAATCGTCTAAAAATGTAGCCGCTGCATTTCCGTAGGATTTTATTCCTAACGGTTTTTTTCTGAAAATAGCTTTCGCAATTTCGGTATCATTTACAAGCGGCGCAAATACATATGCCTCAAAGCTGTGCGGTGGTCTGCCTTGTGCGTCCGTATAGTCGCTGTCATTCTCAATCACCGTAACACTTTCCACATTCTGTATTCTGTATATTTCGGAACGTATGGAAGCCGCCGTACCGCTTCCACCGCCGCCTATTGCCTGCAACCACCTTTTTCTTAGCTTATAATCACTTTCAGCCTCTTCGCCTATGGCAATTACTTCAATATCGGTCACGCTGTCAACATCAACAGAGGGATTGGTAATTTTGGTTATCGCTCCCAATTCAACGTTGCCAATCGTGCCTAATTCAGTACATATAACATTGATTTCCCCCTTACCCTCGCTGTCAAGCGTTAAATCGTCAACGGTATAATACGTTATTTCTGTTTCGGTATTATTCGCAGAAAACAAAAACCCCATTTTTATAAGTGCGTTTGCCGCTCCGATTACCCTTACCTTTCGCATAGCCGCTGTCGCAGGATTTCTTGTTATACCTGCATACGGGCAAAGTCGGTCAAGGTTTATTCCGCTTGAAGTATTTGGGTAACGTGCATAATATGTACTTTCCAAATCCTCATACGCTTGCGCTAAGTCATACACTACTATTCGGATATATTTTCCCAACACAGATGTTTCCGACGTGTCTATATCTTCTCCAAATTTTTTTTTACATCGTGAAATTTGTGCTTGCAAAAGATCATCATATGTCGGACGCTCAAACCCTAATGCCGTTATCATTACAGTATACCTCCATTACGCATAACTAAAGACATCACTTATTACAGTTCCGTCGGCTTTTTTGGCTGTAAAATTAATTCGCATTTTTCGCTTGTCGATTTCATAATCAAAATCAGTCAGATAAAGAGAATTGTCAACCTGAATAAGTCCCGACAAAACTTCATTGCGTACAAGGTCTTTTTCGGAATTTTTCTTAATTATGTTTTTGCGGTTTATTCCCTCGTTCAAATTCAAAAACCATTCCCCTTTATTTGTCAGGAGAATGGTTTTTATAGTTTGCAGTAAAAGCTTGTCGCCCTCAATCATAGCAATATCATTATTTTTTATAACAATGTCGCCTTTTTCGTCAAGCATGAAATTTTTCATTTTCTCTTTTATCCTCCTAATTGTCGCTTGTCTGTTTTATAATGCCAATTACAATAGAGTCCTTTATGTTGTGGTGTCCTAAGTTTGGTACTGCCTCTTTACCGTTTCGAGTTTCGGTATTATCTCTCTCACAGCAAACACATAAACAAATGTCTCCTATTTTTATAGGCTCTTTTTTCAGATGTATGCGAGTTTCTTCCCGGCAAGAGCAATTTACCGTTCCCGAACCGCTTCCCGTACCCGCGCCCGTTCCGATGCCTGTTTCAGTGTTTACATTAACGGTTGTGTTTACGGAAGTAGTAACATCGCAGGAACAACCGTTGTTGCCGTTTATGAGACATTTCCGTTTTTCCTCAACAAGCCGATAGCGACAATGTTCCAAAACGGGAATATCAGATAACACAGCCTGTTTTATTGCTTTCTGTCCCAATGGCTTAAGCAAATCAAGAGGCTGTACGCAAGCCGTATCACAATCCTTGCTAAGCTTTGTTATTCTACCTATAAAAGCGGTATGCAAATGCAATAATTTTTGTTCCAAGCTTTTATCTGTAACAACTGACACCTAAATCACCTCAATTTCAGTAATAAAGTCAGTTCCGCTGCAAGTGTGCTGACCTTTTCGTACAACATATTTACCGTTTGCGTAAAGGCTTTTTAAATTGACAGACGCGCCCGTCGTTATTTGGTGCTGCAATAACATTTCAAGTTTATATCCTGTAATTTTCTCATTTTTGGAGCTTTCGCCCTCTCTGTTCGTAACGGTTTCCTCAAATTCCTCGGGACTGCCAATCAAACCTGTATCCTCATTTATTTCAAAGTGCGCCCCTATCGCCTTGCTTTGAGGTCTGGTGTACGCCTTACCGCCGTTTATATAAGTTACCGCGCCGCACATCTCGCTGTATTCCTTAATGCTGTCCGCTAATGCGCCGTCAATATTTGTTGCTTCTTTCATGGTAATATCTTTCGCCACCTGAAACATAGCAACAGGCAGCTTCAGCTTGCTTATCAAATCCTTTAGGATATATGACGCTTTTACGCCCTTTTTATATGTAAGGCTCTGAACGCTGTCATTGTCAAAATCTTCTTTATCTATGGCTTTAATGGTAGTTCGGTCGTCGCAGCCCTCACGCTTTGTTTTTACCTGACTTATTCGTCCCGAAAAAATTACTCCTGTATCATCGGAATATCCTGCCTCGACCGTTATAACTGCATTTGTCTTTAATTGTGCAATGGTGTTTTTGCTAAGATTAAAAACACAGATTTCCGCTTCATTGGGTACTATATCATCATCGAACGGTATCGAAAATTCTATATCTAAATCGTCGCTGTCAATAGTCACTCCGCCTGATTTAATAATAGTTTTCTGTCCGAACATTCCTGTCGGCTCTTTCAGCTCCATAGAGCTTTTTTCTTCCCAACCCTCAATTGCTTTTACCATACGGGAAATATGCTTGTTATCCTGCGTATCAAGAACCTTTTTCGATATATTCAAAGTATCACTCCTCGTCGTCAATACACAAAAATACTGTTTCGCCGAAATTTTCCCAAGTAACAATGTCCTTATTATCGCTTTCGTCAAGAGGAATAATAGTCAAGCACGGAATTCTGCCAACTGTGTAAAAATCATTAAAGAGCGGCATACCGTATAAAATAGGTTCTCCTGCACACATTATTTCACCGTCTTTATATAGCTTTACAGTAAACATATCGGATTTGCTGTTATAATGAAATTCAAGAGTAAAAACGTCCGAGGCTAACAGAATATCAAATTTATATGGTATTTGTGATTTATTCACAATAATTTTATCTTTCATTTTACCCTCCGTTTATTTCTTATTATAAACGTGCAGTTTTGTTCCAACCTGCAAGGTTGTCCAATCCCCATTTACTTTTGGCGCATTCGGATTATTTGTCATAATAAAGCTCATACTACTGCCCTGTGACTTGTACACTTTTTCGCCCAAATAATACGCCGTTTCTCCAGATTTAACCGTATGATATACCTTTTTTCCCGTCTCGCTGTTATCCTGCTTCTGCTGCGTTCCTGCGGAAGTTGTAGCTTTTGTTGTAGTTGTAACATTTTGCTCTATGTATGCGCTTTTTGCAATACGGACTTCTTTTATTTCCATATTAAAGCTGCAACCGCCCCAAATAGTGTGGGGGTGTCCCGTATCAAAGACTACAATCTGCGCATTCTTTATTGTATTGCGTCCAACATATGATACAAGTGCGCCTGTTTGGTGCGCTTTTGTTATTTGGGAAAGAATGTCGGCAGCGTTTTCGCCGACAATTTCTCCCGATATTACAATCGTAACAGGGTTACGCCGCACATGGTCTGTTATGTCAATACCCTTTTCAACAGGGTGTGTTACAGCCTCGATCCCGCGCTTAACATCTTCCTTTTCAACAAAAATATATAAGCTGCCGTTGAGCAAAGCCATTTATCACACCTCCGTTGTTTGCGGGTTTCTGCGGTCTGCGCTTTCAAAAAATTCACTCATTGCCTCATCGAACCAACGCTTGAACTTTGATTTTGCGTCTCTGTCAGTGCCATTAGTATAGAATGTTGCGTTAAACTGCGGACTGTATGTATTCCTTTCACTTGTGTACGACCTTGACATATTGCTTACGGAACTATTTGACGGCGTATAGGTTTGTCCGTATGGTATAGACATATCACCCATTTCCCGCGCTACCGCGCCGATTTCGGGAAGCTTACTCTTAATTCCGTTGATGTCTCCTTGAACAGTGTTTACACCTGTTTCAAAAAGCACTCTCGACGGAGAATGAATATCCAACGCCGAATTGACCGAATTTGTTACCGTGCTTGCTATTGACTGCGCTGCGGTGGCTAACGCCTCCCGTCTGCTATTCATGCCCGAGATCAATCCGTCAACGATATTTGCCCCGCTACTGCTTAAATTGCAGCCGCTTACAGCAGTTTTTATATTGTTCACAGCATTTTTTACAGCCGTTACAGCTTCGTCCAATTTTGTCTTGGTAATGTTTACAAATTCTGTCATGTTAGTGTTCATTACCTCGGCAGCTTCAAGAGAACCGTCCGAAATATCGGTTGTTACAATGTTCATGGTCTCTGAAACGGTATTCTGCACGTCCCCCATTGCGGCGGTAACAGAACCTGAACCGTTCGTGAAGCCGTTTGAAAAGCTTGTCGCTGCCTGTGCGCCTATTTGCGAGGTATTGGCAGAAACTCCGTATAATGCGTTTTGCGTATCGGCAGCAACACCCGCCACCGCTGTCGTTGGAGCATATGAAGCCGCTGAAATACCGCTTGCAAGTCCCGCCATTGCTTCTGTACCGTATTGTGGAGTTGATGATACTAACTTTTGCAGTTCTTTGTCCGTAAGCATTTCGGTATTAGCCGTAGCCGTAGCGGGCATATAGGCTGACATATCAATTCCGCTTGCCAAATTTGCGTTTAAGTCTATACCGTACTGTGATGTATCAGTAATTCCGCTAAGAGTTAAGTCGGTTTGATTTATCATGGAGTTGGTTGAAGTTGTCGGCATATAAGCTGACATATCAATTCCATTTGCAAGACCGCTGTCAAGGCTCATTCCTGCGGTTGTACCCAAATTAAAGGCTTGTTTATCAAGACCTGCACTGCCCTCGTCAAAGCCTTGTTTTAGACTTTCACCGCCTGTTTTTCCCGCTTCTTTGCTTGTAAAGCCTAACTTCTCACCTATCCAGCCAAAGAAGTTGCTGATTTTTTCCCCGACCCATTTAATAGCGTCGCCTATTGCGTTAAAAGCGTTTCTTACCCATTCGCATTTTTGATACAACACCACAAATACGCCGACTAACGCCATTATTGCAATAAC
>CAMWVF010000016.1 GCA_947177545.1 uncultured Clostridia bacterium
CGGTGCTTTGGACGAATACTACGATATAAAAAACGACGGTAACCGCAATATGGCTTCCGAGCCAAATCCCGAAATTATTTTGCAGAGCATTACTTATCCCGCAGCGGTGGTGTACGCTCTCGACCATATGGACAGCAGTATGCTCCCCGACGAGGTTCAGTTACCCGAGGGCATGACAATAACCGACGCTCTGCTTGCAATGCCAGAGGAACAGCGAGCTCCTATGATCGAGGAAATAAACAAGCAGTTTGAGGGCTACAGCGAAGTAATGCTGTCCCAAATGGCGGTGGAGTTCGCCCGTGAGGAGCTTATCGCTCAAGGCGCGGATATGGATAAAATCCAGATAACATATATATTCAAAAAAGGCATACAGATGATAGGTCTCGCTCTTGCGATAATGCTTGTGACTATCGTTGTGGGCTTCCTTTCGGCACGTATTGCTGCGCTTTTCGGCATGAGCGTCCGTGAAAAGGTTTTCCGCAGAGTTGTTTCGTTCTCAAATGCCGAAATGGATAAATTCTCCACAGCGTCCCTGATAACACGCTCAACGAACGATATCCAGCAAATTCAAATGGTCATCGTTATGATGCTCCGAATGGTTCTGTATGCGCCTATACTGGGCGTTGGCGGTATTATAAAGGTAGTCCGAACAGGCACCGGTCTTGGCTGGATAATATTTGTGGCAGTGGCTGCAATACTTATTCTTGTATCTGTCCTAATGGCGGTTGCAATGCCGAAATTCAAATCAATGCAGAAGCTTGTTGACCGACTTAACCTTGTAACAAGAGAGATTTTAACGGGTCTGCCCGTAATACGAGCGTTCAGCCGTGAAGAGCACGAGGAGGAACGCTTTGACGAAGCCAGCAAAAACCTTATGAAAACCCAGCTTTTCACTAACAGGGTAATGTCGGTGATGTCACCGTTTATGACTATGATAATGAACGGCATAAGCGTACTTATCGTGTGGTTCGGCGCAAAGGGCATTGACAGCGGCGATATGCAGGTGGGCGACATGATGGCATTTCTGACATATACAATGCAGATAGTTATGTCCTTCCTCATGCTGACAATGATCTCAATAATGCTGCCGAGAGCCGCGGTTTCAGCCAACAGAATAAACGAAGTTCTTGAAACGGAGTCCTCCGTTCTGGACAGCGGCAATGCCGTAAGCGAGGGCATTACAAACGGCAAGGTGGTTTTTGACAACGTTTCGTTCCACTATGACGGTTCGGAGGAAAACGTCCTTCACAATATAAGCTTTACCGCAAACCCGGGAGAGACTACCGCAATTATCGGCAGTACGGGCAGCGGAAAGTCTACACTGATAAATCTTATCCCGAGGTTTTTTGACACGACTGAGGGTACTGTCACTATTGACGGCATTAACGTCCGTGACCTTACAATGAATTATCTCCGTGAGAATATCGGTATTGTGCCTCAAAAGGGAGTTTTGTTCAGCGGCACTATTGACTCGAACCTCCGTTTCGGCTGCGAAAACGCTTCAAAGGAGCAGCTTGCCGAGGCGGCGGAGATCGCGCAGGCGACAGAGTTTATAGAAGCAAAGCCAGAAAAGTACGAAAGCCCTATAGCGCAGGGAGGTACTAACGTTTCAGGCGGACAGAAGCAGCGTATTTCCATAGCAAGAGCAGTGGCGAAAAAGCCGAAGATATATATTTTTGACGACAGCTTTTCTGCTTTGGACTATAAGACCGACGCGGCTCTCCGAAAGGCTTTGAGTGAAAAAGTCGCCGACTCCACGGTAATAATCGTTGCACAGCGTATCAGCACTATCCTCCATGCGGAGCAGATCATCGTCCTGGACGAGGGCGGGGTAGCTGGTATCGGTACTCACAGCGAGCTGCTGAAAAGCTGCGAGGTCTATAAACAGATAGCCTCCTCACAGCTTTCCGAGGAGGAGCTGGGCGGAGTGAACACGAGGAAGGAGAGTGAGTGATATGCCTCCAAGAAGAGGACCACACGGACCCGGCGGAGGTCCGCCAATGGAAAAGGCAAAGGACTTTAAGGGTACTGTCAAAAAGCTTGTAAGCTATATGTCACGCTATAAAGTCGCGGTTTTTTCGGTCGGCATTTTCTCCATAGGCAGCACCGTATTCAACATTGTGGGACCCAAGATTTTGAGCAAGGCAACCACCGAGATTTTCAACGGACTTGTAAGCAAGGTCGGCGGCGGAGCGGGTATCGACTTTGAAAAGATCGGTCAGATACTTATGTATGTCATGGCAATATACCTCCTAAGCGCAGCGTTCAACTTTTTCCAGAGCTGGATAATGAGCGGAGTTTCCCAAAAAATGACATACAATATGCGTAAGGAAATATCCGAAAAAATACACCGCATACCAATGAAATACTATGAGAGCAACACCTACGGCGAGGTTCTGTCGAGAGTTACCAACGACGTTGACACTCTCGGCATGAGCCTTAACCAAAGCATTACACAGCTCATAACCTCCGTAACCACCATAATCGGCGTGCTTATCATGATGTTCTCGATAAGCTGGCTCATGACCCTTATTGCGCTGGTGATACTGCCGATTTCTGCTGCGCTGGTCATGCTTGTTGTAAAAAGCTCCCAGAAATATTTTAAGCAGCAGCAGGAGTACTTGGGTCACGTCAACGGTCAGGTCGAGGAAATTTACGGCGGACACCTTGTTGTAAAAGCTTTCAACCGTGAGGAAAAGGCTGTTGAGGAATTTACGCGGGACAACGCCGTGCTTTGCAGATCTGCAATGATGTCCCAGTTTTTGTCGGGCATGATGCAGCCTATCATGCAGTTTATCGGCAATCTTGGATACGTTGCGGTGGCTGTTGTCGGCGCGTGGCTTGCGGTAAGGGGTACTATCTCCGTTGGCGACATTCAGGCGTTTATCCAGTACGTGAGACAGTTCACCCAACCTATAACACAGCTCGCACAGGTTTCCAATATGCTCCAGTCCACGGCTGCGGCAGCGGAAAGGGTCTTTGAGTTCCTTGAAGAGCAGGAAGAACCCGTCACAGGAAATAATCCAATAAGTCCCGATGAAATTAAGGGCAGCGTAGAGTTTGAGCACGTTAAATTCGGCTATGACCCCGAAAAAATCATTGTCAGCGATTTCAGCGCAAAGGTAAAGACAGGTCAAATGGTTGCAATTGTGGGTCCCACAGGCGCGGGCAAGACTACCATGGTAAAGCTGCTAATGCGTTTCTATGACGTAAACGGAGGAGCGATTCTGGTGGACGGTCACGATATCCGCGAGTTTGACAGAAGCGGTCTCCGTGAGGCGTTCGGCATGGTCTTGCAGGACACATGGCTTTTCAACGGAACTATTATGGAGAATATCCGCTACGGCAGGCTGGACGCTACCGATGAGGAAGTCATAGCCGCTGCCAAGTCCGCCCACGTTGACCGATTTATACGTACGCTCCCCGGCGGATACAACATGGAGATAAACGAAGAAGCGGGCAACATCTCACAGGGTCAGAAGCAGCTTCTTACTATTGCGCGGGCAATTCTTGCGGACAACAAAATTCTTATTCTTGACGAAGCTACAAGCTCCGTTGACACACGTACAGAGATACGCATACAAAAGGCAATGAACAATCTTATGCGGGGCAGAACAAGCTTTGTTATTGCCCACCGTCTCTCGACCATTCGGGACGCCGACCTTATTCTTGTTATGAAGGACGGCGACATAATCGAGCAGGGCACACACACCGAGCTTCTTGCCCGGGACGGCTTCTATGCTTCTCTGTACAATTCACAGTTTGCTAAATGATAGGTCAATGAACGTAAATTCTCCCTGTAGTAATATGGGGAGAATTTTCTTATTCACAAAATATTTACAAAAATATGCCATAAAAACAGTACCGCCAAATCGTATACAGATAAGAAGCGTTTGCAAAACATTTGCAGATGTGATATAATATACACATGATCGGGAGGTACATATATGAAAAAGAGAACACTATTAGCTGCGGCATTGTGCGCGGCATTGCTTACAGGCTGCGCCAAAAGCAGCGACACGGCTAATTTTGCCGCGGAACAAGGAAATTACCGCGGTGACGCAAACGGCTATGACGGCGGCTACTATTCGGGAGGGGCTGTTGAAACCACGGCTGCGGCTTCGGAAATCTACGACAGCTACAGTTACGAAACGGGAGACGTTGAAGACCCCCGATCCCCGAAATCCTCTGGCAGCGATGACGAGTCCACCCTTGCCGCAGACAGTATTCAAAAGGAAATGCTCGTCTACTCCTGCTACATGACCGTGGACACGCTGGAGTTTGACACGTCACTCAATTCCTTTAAAAGCACTCTGGAAATGTACGGCGGATTTGTGGAGACGGAAAATTTCAGCGACGGCGGCAGCAACGGACGCTGGTACTACGAAAATGATCAGAAATGGCAGTCCTACTCCGCAACGGTGAGAATACCCAGCAAAAATTACGATGCTTTCTGCAATTCCGCGGGAGAGCTTGGCGACCTGCGGAGCAAGACTTCAAACGTGGAAAATCTTAGTCAGGAGTACAGCGACCTGTCCACCACTCTGGAAATTTACAAGGCAAAGGAGCAGCGCTACATAGCTCTTTTGGCGGAAATTACCGAGGACGAATATGCTGTCGAAATTGAACGGGAGCTTACCCAGATACAGATCGAAATTGCCAGAATAAAGACACGCATGAATCAGATAAGCACCGACGTTGCTTATTCATATGTGTACTTCACCCTGAACGAGGTCAAGGAGTACGTCTCCGAGCCGATCAAAACAGACACCTTTTTAGACCGTCTCGGCTATACGCTAAGCGACGCAGGGGCGACTTTCCTTGAGTTTTTGGAGGGACTGCTTTTCTTCCTTATTTATGCAGTTCCGTACCTTGTACTTATCGGAATTGTTGTTTTTGTAATTGTCCTTATCGTGAAAAAGATAAAGAAGTATAAGAACCGCAGGAAAGCTCCAGTCCCCTCGAATACTGAGGAAAACGGCTCTCAAAAGGAAACGGAAAAGTCCGACAAATAAAAAGTCCGCAGGCAGCTTGATTTGTTGCCTGCGGACTTTTTATTCGGTTTTTTTCAAAATAAATTCGGCAACGCTGTCCTCGTTGTTGTTTCCGATAATGCCGCTTGCAATCTCTTTCAGCTCGGCGGCGGCGTTTTCCACGGCATAGCATTCGTCCGCCGCTCTGAACATGGGGATATCGTTTAAACCGTCCCCGAAAACCACCAGCTTTTCACAGCCGCAGTACTCCTTTAGCTGTAGTACGGCGTTCGCCTTTGTAGCGTTTTTCGGCAGGACTTCCAGCCACTGGTCTCCGCTGTAGATATCCCTGCTGTAAACACAGTAGTAACGCTTTTTCAGCTCCTTGTGGGCTTCGGACATACTTCCCGCTTCATCGATACAGGTTATGTAAAACGGCTCGCCGTCAAGCATACCGCCCTCACCGGATAGAGGGCACCACGGCAGGGGACGGTGACGGGGGTCTCCCTGCCGTGAATTTAAAAAGTCCGTCATACCCCGTGTAAGCTTTTCGGGTATATAGGAAAACTTTTCCGTACCGTCAATAATTGAGTACACAAGAGGAGAAATTCCGAATCTTGTCAGGGAAGAAAAAATATCCTCCGCCTGCTCAGCCGAAAATGTGTTTTTGACAAGCTTTTCTCCGCTTGTGCTGTCAACAATAAAAACTCCGTTATTAACAATTACGGGAGCGTTTACCGAAAGCCCTGACGTAACCTTTTTGGCGGTTATGAGTGACCTCGCCGTTGCGTAGGAAAAAATCAAGCCCCGCTCCGTAAGACTGTTGATAATTTCACAGGTTTTCCGTGAAACATACTGACCGCTTGTCAGCAAGGTGCCGTCAAGATCGGTGACATAAAGTGTTTTGGGCATTATCGTATCTCCTTTTACCTGTTTTGCAGAAAAACGTAAAATATTTAATTTTGGAGTAGAACAATGCAGCGCGTCCTACGCGTCCAGCCCCTTCATAAGTCCCTCAACTACTTCGGGGAACTCCCATGTGCAGGTATTTCTGTTCAGCAAGCCGAAATTCTCGCCCATGCCGGAAAATGCGCCGTTATCCCACCAAACGCAGGGTACGCCTATTTCCGTTGCCTTGCTGATATAATATGTCGCCCATTCTGCACGAATATCTGTATTAACCTTTGCGCGTGCGCCGAACTCGCCGATTATTACAGCAATGTTGTTGTCGATAAATTTGGTTTTGAGGGTATCCATAAGGGAAACTATCTCGCTTGCGCTGCCCTCGTCGGGGGTAAATTCACGCTGAGTAAGGTCTCCGTCCAATGCAAACATATAAGGCAGATATGCGTGTACAGAAACGATTATCTTGTCGTCACCATCGGGAATTATAAGGTCGTTCAGAGCCGCAGGAGTGGAGCTTGCCGCATATGCGGGTATCATAAGGTGACGCTTTGCGTTGTTTCCGCCGAGACCCCTTATTGTCTCCACAAAAGCAGCGTTCATGCTGTTCACAACATCGTGACCTTCCTTGTCTCCGCCGTTCCATTCAAAAGCGGTGTTCCTCTTTCTCGGTTCGTTCAGACCCTCGAAAATAAGCTTCTCGTCATAGCCCGCAAAGCGTGTGCCTATTTGCGTCCAGAGAGCCGTAAGCTTTTCAATGGCAGCTTCTTCAGTCTCGTAGTAAGGGTCGTGCCAGTCCTCGTGGTGAATGTTCAGAATTACGAACATATCCTGGCTGTATGCGTAGTCGACTACCTCTTGTACACGATCCAGCCAAGCCTCGTCAACGTTGTTTTTTTCGTCCATGTGGTTGCCCCAAGTGGTGGGAAATCTTATGATGTTGAAGCCGGCGTCCTTGACGGCGGTTATCATTTCCTTAGTTGTATAAGGGTTGCCCCAGCTGGTTTCGCTGGTCAAGTCCTTTGCGTCGGGAGCGTCAAGAGTGTTGCCAAGGCTCCAGCCTATTTTTATTTCCTTGACAAGCTCTGTAGAGGGCAGGTCTCTTATCTCATCGTTTACCGCCGAAGAAGCTCCGCTTGCAGTTGTTGTGACTGTTGTTTCACCGTCGCTTGCGGGAGCGTCCTCCTCCTTGCCGCATGAAGAAAACGCTGCGATCATTATTGCAGCAGTGGCTGCCGCCGCAACTCTTTTTAACAAACTTTTTTTCATTTTTACTATATCCTTTCTTAATTTTATTTTTATTTAAGAAATTTTTCAACAGTATAATAAATTAAATCAAAAATTCCTTTTTTATTTCATTATATGCACACTAAAGATCGGACAGCATATCCGTCTGACCTTTAAGCTCCTTTGCAATTTTCCTGCTGTCGTTCATGCTGCCGTTTATGTCTGAAATATCCGCAGCAAGGCTCTTTGTGCTGTCCGCAGCGCCAAAAACTTCTTCTGAGCTGACTTCAAGGGAGGCAGTGATATTTTCAATAGCTGCCGCAATATCAGAAACTGAATTTTTTAGACGTTCCGTCCTGCCGTTAAAGTCCTCAACCGCTTTTTCGACGTACTCCGAATCCTCTCGGTACTGCACCCCTGTGCGGGCAAATTCCTCAAAGGCTGTGAGAATGTCTCCGTTAAGGTATTCGATAAGCTCCTCGGAGTGCTCCGCAAGATTGTGTACGGCTCTTGTGACAGTTTCGTTGACCTCCTGTATACGGCTTGCCGCCGACTGACAGGAGCCTGCAAGCTGTCTTATTTCTCCCGCAACAAGTGAGAAGCCCTTGCCTGATTCACCTGCGTGCCTTGCCTCGATAGAAGCGTTTACCGCTATCATATTTGTTGTGGAGGCAAGCTTTACAATATCCTCGGTAAGAGCGTTTACGCTTTCAACGCTTTTGCTATCCTCAATAGCTCTGCCGAGAATCTGTGAAATATCCGCCGCCTTTCCGCCTATGACCTTAACGCTGTTTCTTGCGGACGTTTCCATGCTCACCGCCCTGTTCATCATCTCCGCGGAATAATCTGCGATCGCGCTGCATTTTTCATCCATATCCGCCGTATCGTTTTTTATGTCAAATGCGCTGCTGCTGATAAACGCCGCGCTCTCGGCAGCGTCTTTGATGTTTCCCGAAAGAGTTTCGGAAAGCAGGGACAGGCTCTCTGCGCTCTTGCTTGAATTCCTTGTGCGCTTCGAGACCTCCTCCGCAACGCTGCTTATACTGTCGGAGCTTTGCTTCAAGGCCGCCATGACCTTTGACATGGGAGTTATAACGTGACGTGAAACTATCTTCACCGCTGCACCCGAAATTATTATTCCCGCAGCGATAGAAAGTACGCCTATTGCCGCAGATATTGCATACACCTCGGTAAGACGTTTTTTTGCGTCGTCAGCACGTTCCATTATCGAGCTGTGAAGGCTGTCGATACATTCCTCGGCAGCTTTTCCGTACTCTGCCGCCTCGCCGTTTGCGATTGCGTAAGCTTTTTCCGAGTCTCCCTCTGCACTTGCGCACAAAATGCTGACGACCGCGTCCCTGAACGAAGCATAGCTGTTTAAAAGCCCTTGATACGCCTCCGTATCATCTTCCGAAACATACTCCCCGCAGGCTGTCAGATTTTCTTCAAGAGACGCCTCCTCGGTCTTTATACTTGATACTATTTCTATCATGCTTTCTGAAGACGTTGCAATTATATGGGACAGCACAAGCTTGTGCATATTCAGCAGAGAGCTTTCCGTTTCCGCAAGCAGCGCCTCGCCGGTCATATAATTTTCCGTAATATCCTTTGTACTTCCGTTCACTATATAAAGCCCGAAAAACGCCGTAATATTCGATATCAGCAGTGCCGCTCCCAAAAGCACGACGGGCAGCATTATACGCTTGCGGATACTTAGCTTTGCTTTCATTGGTATGTCCTCCATTAAAAAGTACAGCCTTTATTTTGCCGTCATTTTGTTCACCATAACGTCCAACATTCTCTGAAAGTCCGCCCCCGGTGGGTTGTCGGCATAAATGCACATAGCCATCTCCGCAGGGGGATCCCAGAACCTTTCCCCAACCCTTTGGAGCTGCGAGTACTCTGCTTGTTCCATTACAGCTGCCGCAATGGGGGAACTCATTACGCTGTCGGATTTTGCAGCATTTACATTCGAGGATATCTGTCCCCGCATTTCAAATCTCAAGGTTTGATTTTTTTCGTTGGATATCCATTCAGCAAGCTTTTCAGCCCATTCATGCTCTTTGGAATAAGCGTTCACGCCTATAAGCTTGCTGCCGGAAAAGGAAGCCATCTGGACTTGCTTCCCGGCACAGGTGTATGTGGGAAGCTTTGCCGCGCCAAGATTGTCACCCCAAAGCTCCGAAAGCTTTTCGGAATTCCAAGCCCCGCTTATACCGGCGATAACGCTGCCATTTTCTGCGCCCTCGATAAAGCCGCTGTCGCCGCTGCTTAAAAAGCTTTGATGCCCCGAAATTCTCGTCATGGCTTCCAGAACATCAATGCCCTTTATGTCACCGTCAGTCCTGTTCCATGTGCAGTAATTGGTAACGCCGTCCTCGTTCAGACCCACTGTCATGCCCGTGCCGCCGAAAAATGAGTACACATACCATGCTGACGACCAGTCCATAGTAAAATATCTGCCACTTTGGTCGGCAATATTTAATATAGTATCCAGCCTTTGAACATCGTCGGCAGAAAGGTACGCTTTATTATAATAAAGAAAATAACCGTTGTCGGAAGTGAGCGGGTAAGCATACAGAACATTGTTTACAGAGGCAGCTTTTACTGCCGAGGATAGGTTTTCGGCGCGGATATGATCCGCATTTTCAATTGGCATAAGCACTCCAGCCGCAGCAAGTGCGCCAAGCTGGTCGTCCGCAAAAGCGAAAACGTCCGCACCCGCCAGCGGGTCGTCAAGGAGAGCGTCCTTGCAGCTTGACTCGCTCTGCGCCTTAATTGTAATGTTAAAATCTGCTAAAGAGCTGTACTCTGTTTTAAAGCTTTCGGTTATTTCCGAAAGCAGTTCCCTGTCCTCCTCCGCGCCCCATACCGTAAGGCTCACAGGCTTGCGGACAGTTCCCGCCGTGGCAACAGCTTCATTAACGCAGCCCGTGAGACACGCGGCTGCAAGACCTGCCGAAAGCAGCGCACATAATACTTTTCTCACTTTAAACTTCCTTTCCAAAAAGTTCCTGTATATATACCTATTCAATTATAATTATAACACAAAGCGTCATGTTTTGTCAATAGCGGGTATGGGAACTCTTTGCGGTATCGCCTTGAAGCTCCGCAGGAAACAGATGAGATATAGCTGTATCTTTCCTGCCCGTTAGGCGTTAGTGCATGACAAATGAATGTACCCATATTTGATAGGTATGCGTTCTAAAATTTATACAAAAACTATTGACAAAAATAAAAACATTTAGTATAATGTATTAAAAGACTGTTCCGTTAATGTAAATTTTTGTAATAGTCTTTGTAAAGTTTCAATGCTCAAAATTATTTTCGGAGGGTGATATTTGTGGATATTTCAGAAAATAAGCTTTTTAAAGCGCTTAAAGAGTTAGAGGTAGATATTGAGGGAACTCTGTCTCGTTTTTGTGAAAACGATGAGCTGTACATGAAATTTCTTTTGAGATTCCCCGACGAGGACAGGATCACTCCTATCAAGGATTCTATTTCGGCGCAGAATTACGAAATGCTGCTTCAGGCTGCACACAAGCTGAAGGGCACTTCCGCAAATTTGGGAATGAACAGGCTTTCTCAAAAGGCGGAAAAAATTGTCAGAAAGGTCCGCAGCAACGAATATACAGGTTTTGAAGCCGACGCAGAGGACGTGGAAAAGGAGTACAACTTGGTTTGCAGTACAATTAAAGCGAGTATGGTCAATACATAAAAAGCCGCGGACAGTGCAGTCCGCGGCTTTTATTATTAGTCAACAAGCTCGGGAGAGAAGCTTTCTTTCCAAGGCAAGCCCCACTTGTTGAGAGCCTCCATAAAGGGGTCGGGGTCAAATTCCTCGATATTGTAAACTCCCGCTTTTTTCCATTTGCCCGTCATGACCATCATTGCGCCTATCATTGCGGGTACACCTGTGGTGTAGGATATCGCCTGTGAGCCGACTTCCTTGTAGCATTCCTCATGGTCGCAGACGTTGTAAACATAATACTGTACTTGTTTGCCGTCCTTTTTGCCCTGCATAATGCAGCCTATGTTGGTCTTACCCTTTGTGCGGGATCCAAGAGAGGCAGGGTCGGGGAGCACAGCCTTTAAGAATTGCAGAGGAACGATTTTCTGTCCCTCAAAGTCGATAGGCTCAATGGACGTCATACCCACGTTCTCAAGGCATTTCAGGTGAGTTAGATAGCTTTGACCGAAGGTCATGAAAAAGCGTATGCGCTTAATGCCGTTGATGTTCAGGGCGAGGGACTCCAGCTCCTCGTGGTGGAGCAGGTACATATCCTTTTCGCCTATCTCCGGGAAATTGTAGACGCGCTTTATCTCCATA
>CAMWVF010000017.1 GCA_947177545.1 uncultured Clostridia bacterium
GCATATATATGTCAAAATATGGCATACCCTTTTTCATAAGAGTTCTTTCTCCGTTTTCGTCTATGAAAAAGCAGCCCTCTTCCGTTTGGAAAACCGCGTATTGGTTTCTTCCCCCGAAAACAAAAAGCTTGTCCGAATCGCTTTTTTTCAAAGTCTGCGCCTTTATGTAATTGTTATAGCTTTCCACTGCGATTTCGGCAGAGCTTCTGATATCGCCGTAGATATTATCGTCATATCCCGAGCAAAAATAATAGCTTGAGCAGACATTGCCGATGTAATGGTATTTTTCGGCAGTCATGTTTTTATAGCTTAGTTCCTCGGTATTGGAGCCGCCCTCCCAATATTTCAGCCGTGGGTTGTATTCCTCGTTGTTCGACCAATGGCGTATTATTTCCGATTGGCTCACAAGCTTTTCCTGTTCCATACGGACAATTTCAACCGTTTCCACTCTCTGCCAGTTGGAATGTTCATAGAAATTATGAATGACCGTCCCCTCGTCATTGTTGTAGAACCGAGTAATACCGTCGCGGCAGAAGCCCTCAAATTCGCCTATTTCTTCAAGGGTCTCGGCAGAGTAAACATTGCTCGTCATACGTCCCTGACCGCCGCTGTGGTAAATCAAAATTATTTCGGGTACGCCGTCCTCGTCAAAATCCCACAATGCGGGGAAGATACCGATAGCCACAGGTCCATCCGGAGTGGCAAAACTTGTAAGCCTTTCGGTAAAATTCTCGTTAAGCGTACCGTCCTCATTTATGCACAGCTCCGCATCTATGGGAAGCTTTTCCGCCGTTTTGTCGGACAAATACACCTCCGCAAGCTTCGGCGCAGCCTTTTCCCAGAACCCGTCAAAGTCCTCAAAATCATTTACGTGCATCGACCCCGAATATATTTCTTCAACATCGGAAATATATGTCAGACCGTCAAAAACTTCTTTTTGTATTATTTCGCTTATTTCGTTGCTTTTACTGTTATTAATAGCGTCCAGAAAACACTCATCGTCAAATCTGCCGATATATTCCGCTTTTTCGGGGTCAAAATTACGCCAATCATAGGAGTGTTCAAAATTAGGCACAACCTCGCAGTTCTTGTAAATATTATATTCAAAAACGTGTCCCAAATCATTGTGGTACTGGTAATCATCGGCATAAAACGGCATTTTTATGCTGTCGTGAGTAATATCAAAAAAAGCGTAGTCAAGGCTTGAATTAAAGCTTGCATAACCATTTTCCAGAATAAAATGCACTTTTCCGTCGGTATCCGCGTATAACTGTGCTTTGTCAGCCCATATTCTCGCAGATATTTCATAAAGCTTTTTAATGCCGTCCGAAACGTCGTAAACATAAACAAATCCGTTAATGCCAGCTCCTAAAGAATAGTTTATAAATAATTCTTTAACACCGTCGCCGTTTAAGTCAGCGGCGTATATATTTACCGCCGCCACATCTTCGTTCCACTCGGTTTGCAGTGTTTCCTTTATGTAATCAACGCTGCTTGTGTCGATAGCTTCTGTAGTGATTTTTTTCTCCGACTCTGTAGTAACCGTCGTCGTTTCTGAAGGCTCCGCAGTTGTAACTGTACTCTCCGCAGACGTTACGGTACTGACCGTCCCGCTCGCTTCTGTCGCCTCGGTACCCTCATTAGCGGTACACCCCGCCAGAATTCCCAAAGAAAAAATAACAGCCAGCAATTTTTTGTACATAAAAAATTCCCCCATAATGTAAAATATTATAATAATATCTTACCATATGGGGGAAATATTTGCAATAACAAATTGGTTACAATTCAGTTACAAATTCGACAGCAAATGTAACGTTTAATCAGTCCGTCTCTTTGGAAAACAGCATACGGTCGTTGCTGAGAGCCTTTCCGCTGACCTCCTCAAACTTTTTCAGGAGTATATCAACGGTGAGTTTTTTCTTTTCCTCGCCCTTAACGTCGTAAATTATCCTGCCCTCGTTCATCATAATAAGACGGTTTCCGTGCTTGATAGCGTCGCTCATGTTGTGAGTGACCATCATGGCGGTAAGATTATGCTCCGCGATTATCTTGTCGGAAAGCTCAAGAACCTTTGCCGCGGTTTTCGGGTCGAGAGCGGCAGTGTGTTCATCCAAAAGGAGAATTTCGGGCTTTTTTAGTGTAGCCATAAGAAGCGTAAGAGCCTGTCTCTGACCGCCAGAAAGCAGTCCAACTTTTGAGGACATTCTATCCTCCAGTCCCAAATCAAGCATTTTGAGCTGCTCGTGATATTCTTCACGCTCTTTTTTGGTAATGCCCCACCTAAGACCTCTGGGATTTCCGCGTCTTGCCGCAAGAGCAAGATTTTCCTGAATTTCCATAGTTGCTGCGGTACCGGTCATAGGGTCCTGGAAAACACGTCCTATAAATTTTGCACGCCTGTGTTCGGGGAGACCCGTTATGTTGTTTCCGCCGATTATGATTGAACCCGAATCCGTAGGCCAAACGCCTGCGACAGCGTTGAGCGTGGTGGACTTTCCCGCTCCGTTTCCTCCGATTATCGTGACAAAATCGCCCTCGTCAAGCTTTATGGAAACGCCGTCTAATGCCTTTTTTTCATTAATAGTGCCAAGGTTGAATGTCTTTTTAATGTTTATCAGTTCAAGCATTGTTGACATCTCCTTTCACAGCGGCAGCATTTTTGGCAGCCTTTTTGAAGGACGTTTTCGAGCTGTTTCTTAAATAAGGTACCGCAAGGAAAATAATTACAACGATAGCCGAGAATAGCTTGTTGTTCGACGAAGACAATCCCAGTAGCATAACAAGCTGAAGCACAAGGAAGTAAATAATTGCGCCGATAGCCGCAAAAGCAAGCTTTGCAACAAAGTTAAAGCGTTTTCTGAAAATCACCGAGCCGAGAACTTCTCCGATAATTACCGCAGCAAGTCCGATAACGATAGCGCCTCTGCCCATATTTACGTCCGCGAAGCCCTGATACTGGGAAAGCAGACCGCCCGAAAGTCCAACAAGACCGTTTGAAAGTATCAGCGCAATGACCGTGGACTTTTTAGTGCTTATGCCCTGCGCCCTCGCCATGTTGGAATTGCAGCCTGTCGCACGTATAGTAAAGCCGTACTCCGTACCAAAGAACCAGTACAGAATAGCAATAATAACAGCAACGATAAGCATTGATTTTATCATTGCGGGCACAGCGTATCGCGACGATAACACAAGGGGATATTTGTCAACGCTTACGGGACGGTTGGACTGCCCCATAATGTCAAGATTTACAGAGTACAGCGCAAGCTGTGTAAGTATACCTGCAAGAATTCCGGGGATACCCAAAGCCGTGTTGAGAAGTCCCGTAACAAGTCCCGCAAGACAGCCCGCCGCAAATGCGCAGAGCAGCGCAAGCCATATCGGACAGTCGTTTGTTATCAGCATAACAGCAACAGCTCCGCCTGTGCCGATAGAGCCGTCCACCGTGAGGTCGGGAAAATCCAGTATTTTATAGGTGATAAATACGCCTATTGCCAGAATACCCCATATCAGACCCTGTGATACGTTTCCGGGCAGCGCATTTAAGAATGTTGTCAGCACATTCATTTTAATTACTCCAATCACATTTTATGTGTACTTACAGCAATACGGGGAACAAAATTTGCGCAATTCTGAACCCCGCCTGCCTACAGCCAATTCTATTTTGAAAATGTAAACAAAATCTTTCATCAAAATCCATATACGGAAAATTTCGGCTCTGATTTTGTACATTTTCTTTGTGGAATGGCTGTAAATATTATTATTTTTTTAAATTATTCAGCTTCGATTGCAACATAATCCTCAGGAGGTGTGATACCCAAAGACTGGCAGATCTCAGCGTTGTACTTCTTCTCGACCTGTGGAGCAAACTCAATGTCCAAATCGCCTGCGTTCTTGCCGTTTACAAGAATGTCGTAAGCCATTTCGCCTGCCTTGTAGCCGATATCGTAGTAGCTGATAGAAAGGGACGCAACGCCGCAGCCTGCGCAAATGCCTTCCTCACCTACTATAGCGGGAATTCCTGCGGGAACAAGAACGTTTTTAACTGTCTCCGTAGCGTTTGCGATAGTGTTGTCTGTAGGGATATAAAGCACGTCGCACTCGGAAACAGCAGTAGTTGTCATAGCCTGAATTTCGTTGGAGTCTGCAACGGAGTACTCCTTGTAAGCAATTCCGTCAGCAGTAAGAGCAGCCTCCATAAGGCTTGCCTGATACTTTGAGTTAGCCTCTGCGGAGCAGTAGAGGATACCTACCTGCTTTACCTCAGGGAAAAGCTCAACTATCATGTTTTCCTGCTCTTCAATGGGAGCAAGGTCGGAAGTACCGGTAATGTTTTTACCTTTCATTTCAGCCCAGTCGTTTACGCCCATAGCAGTAGCGTAGTTTGTGATAGAAGTACCAACGATGGGTATCTCGCTTGTAGCAGAAGAAGCCGCCTGGAGCGAGCCTGTAGCGTTTGCGAGAATAAGGTCAACACCGCCGGAAACAAAGTTGTTGCAGATCGTTGTGCAGTTTGTAGCCTCGTTCTGCGCGTTCTGATTGTCAAACTTTACGTTGCCCTCGCCCAGCTTTTCTGTAAGAGCAGCCATAAAGCCCTCCGTAGCAGCGTCCAGAGCGGGGTGTTCAACGAGTTGGCATATGCCTATGTTGTAAACCTTGTCCGAACCGCCTGCGTTGTCTGCGCCGCCGTTAGCTACAGCAGTACCGTCAGCGTTTCCAACATCGTTGTTTGAACAGCCTGCCATACTGAAAAGCATGGCGGAAGCCGCCATAGCGGCAAGAATTCTTTTCATCTTCATTAAAATCATATCCTTTGCTTTTTTACTTATATGCGTTGTCGCTTTAGCAAAATACAGCGCATTTGTAATATATTATATCACATTTTTTTAAAAATGACAACTTATTTATAATGCAAAAATTTTATTTTCTGCAAATTTTGTATAATATGCAAAAATATGCCCGAAATCGGGACTTATATTTCATATAATTAACAATCGTTTATGAAACGGTGCAAAAAAATTATTACACAATTATTACAAAAATCAAGTTCCTATTGTAAAAATGAAATATATGTGCTATAATAAATTGAAATAAGAAATCAGCTTATGCAGTTCTGTCTGAAGAAACAAGAGGCTTCGCTGCTTAACGGAAACGAGGGCTTTTATGAATATTAATGAAGAAGAGGATATACTAAGAAAAAGGACAGTCTGTTTTTCGGGGCACCGTCCCGAAAAGCTGCCTTTAAAAGGAGACAGCGGTGCTACTGTTATAAGATACCTTAAAAGCATATTGTATAAGGAAATCCTTGACAGCATAACTGCAGGGTATGACCGCTTCATAACGGGTCTTGCCAGAGGGGTAGATCTTTGGGCGGGGGAGATACTTATGGAGCTAAAAGCACAGGGCGAGAATTTATCCATAATCGCCGTGAAGCCGTATAAGTCCCACGGAGATAATTTTTCGGGTATGGATAAATTTTCCTTGGGCAGACTGCTAAACAGGGCGGACGATGTAGTATGTCTTGCCGATGAGTACAGAAAAGGCTGTTTGCAGCGCAGGAACGAGTATATGGTTGACCGCTCGGGCAAGCTTATCTCCGTAGTTTCCGATTACAGGAGCGGTACGGGCGCTACCATAAGATACGCCGAAAAGCAGGGTATAGATGTCAGGGTCATAGACGCAGGGATATTTGAGGAGCAGATAAACGCTATCGAGGACAGCAATATCAGCGCACTCTTGTACAGTCCTGCTGATGAATATGAGGACAAACTCGCTTTTTAAGACGAAAATGTAAATAATTTACAGCAAATTTAGAATAGACGCTTATTGCTTCTTACAGGAAAGGAAAATGATGAAATGGCAAAGAAAAGCTCAAAAATTGCCCTTACATATTTTATAACGATAATTGTGACGTTTATCGTTATAGGGGGGCTTGGATATATGCTCCTCCAATACCTGCAAAATCCTACCGAAAAAGATGCGGAGGAGGTCTCCATAATGCCTATAGACAATCAGCAGGGATATGTCCCCGCTGAGAAAAACAACGTCAGCACGCTTTTTATATTTGACTCTGAAAAGCGTTTGAGCGGCACCTGCTTCATGCTTGTCCGTGCCGTTGCTACGGAGCGCAAACTTGTGATTATGCCTCTTCCCGCAGACACAGCCGCAACCCTGGACGGTTCTGAAAACAGTCTTTACGAGTTTTACCGTCTCAGCGGCACGCAAAAAGCGGTCAGCGCAGTTGAGAGCTGTACGGGTACAAAAATAGACTATTATATGAAGCTGAACAACGAGAGCTTTACGTCTCTTGTGGCGGTTTTCGGCGGGATTGACGTTAATATTCCCTATAATCTTATTTATACCAATCCGGACACGGGAGAGGAAACCATTTACAGAGAGGGAAGCACCTATGCCGACTATAATGTTTTAAGGAAAATTCTGACATATCCCCTCTACACCGCAGGAGAGGAGTACCGCGCAAAAATACTGGGCGTGACAGCCTCCGACTTGATAAATAAAAATGTTACCGGCAGCTTTTCAAGCCATGTGGACGACTATTTCAGCACGGTAATAAATTCCCCTGTTGAAACAAATTTTACCGCATACGATTATGAAGAACACTCCGAGGCATTGAAGTACATTGCCTCCTCAAACGAGCGTATAGCCCAGCTTGTGACGGTCACGGGCGCGTATAATGACAATAATTTCTTTGAGTTGGACGCAAATTTTGTCAGAGCGATTCCCGAGTGGTTAAGTCTTAATAATACTGAGGAATAAATCCGCGGCGGCGGCAAATACTACTCTCGGGAGCAAAACTTCCGAGAGTATTGTTTTTGGAAAATTTTCCAAAAACATTAATTATCCTGATTTTGATTACAAACAAAAAAATCGGTATGAAAGGAATGAATGAAATGTTTGATAAAATAGCGCTGGCGCTGCTTATAATCGGCGGACTCAACTGGGGTCTGGTGGGAATATTCAGCTTTGACCTTGTGGCATGGCTTTTCGGCGGCACGGGAGCAATTATCAGCAGAATAGTTTATGTTGCTGTTGCTTTGGCTGCAATATGGTGCATTACGCTTCTGTTCAGGAACGAAAGAGTATCGGCGCGAAGCTAATTTTTGAATAAATGGCAGTACGTTTTATACATACTGCCATTTATTTTTATGTGCATTTAGTTATATGTTTTTCCGCCTTTGCCGTTAATATTGTATTGTTTACATAAAGTTTTTCCGAGGGCTTGACTTTTTGACATTTTTGCGTTATACTATACTTACATTAATTTACTTAATAAAAGCATTAAAGCTTAAAATCATAAAAGCAATAAAGTAAAATAAACAGTACAGAAGGAAAGGTTGATAAAAATGATCATCGTATTGAAGCAAAACCCCGAAAAAGAAAAGATTGACGAACTTATTGAAAAGCTCCATAAAAAGGGCTTTTCCACCAATTTTAGCCAAGGTGAGAGCCACACTATTATCGGACTTATCGGTGATACGGCGAAAATTTCTCCCGACGAGCTTTCCACCATTGATATCGTTGAAAGCGCAACAAGAGTTTCTGAGCCTTTTAAGGCTGCAAACCGTAAAATGCACCCTGAAAACACTGTCGTAAACGTGAACGACATTTCCATAGGCGAGGGTATGTTCCAGGTAATCGCGGGACCATGCTCCGTTGAAAGCGAGGAGCAGATAATCGAGGTTGCAAACGACGTTAAAAAAAGCGGCGCAACGCTCCTCCGCGGCGGTGCGTTCAAGCCCAGAACTTCCCCATACGCTTTTCAGGGACTTCACGCCGACGGTCTGAAGCTTCTCCTTGAAGCGAAAAAGGCAACCGGTCTGCCTATAGTTACCGAGATAATGAACGTAAACCACGTTGACCTTTTTGCAGATGTGGACGTTATCCAAGTCGGCGCAAGAAATATGCAGAACTTCGACCTCCTAAAAGAGCTGGGCAGATGCCGCAAGCCTATCCTGCTGAAAAGGGGACTTGCCAACACTATGGAGGAAATGCTCATGAGCGCGGAGTACATCATGGCAGGGGGCAATAACGACGTTATCCTCTGCGAGCGGGGTATTAGAACCTTCGAGACCAAGACCCGAAATACTCTTGACCTCTCCGCTGTACCAATGCTGAAAAAGATTTCCCACCTGCCGGTTATCATAGACCCCAGCCACGCAACGGGAATTTCCTGGATGGTTGAGCCTCTCGCAAAGGCGGCGGTAGCAGTTGGTGCGGACGGTCTTATGATAGAAGTCCACAACAATCCCGCAAAGGCTCTCTGCGACGGAGCACAGTCCCTCAATCCACAGCAGTTTGACACACTTATGCAGGACATCAAGCGCAGAGTGGAATTCGAGGGCAAGAAAATGGGATAAGTACTATTAGTATAATAAATAAACCGCAAGTTCAATAATTACTGAACTTGCGGTTTATTTATTATACGTATCGTTTTATATCAACTTAAAAGCAAGAATTGCCGCAAAACAAATTACTCCGCTGATAACGCTGACCTTGCTTGTGCTTTCCCGCCTGAAAAAAGAGTAGATAAGCAGCATGGCAAGTATAAGTGGCTGTTCAAGAGAGTACATAGTAAGGTTCAGACCTATTAAAATGTTTTCAAGAACAAGTCCAAGCGTGTTGGGAATCCTTGTGAAAAACACGATAGCGGTACCATTTCGCTTCTCGCCGAAAAGTCCTTTCAAATCGGCTTTGAAAAGGTAAATGACCGTGATTATCACCATTGATATGTACAGACTTAAAAGCGGGGAAACGTCCACAGCGGTCTTTATTATCACGCCGTAGAAATATTTGGAAAGAATATACAAAATAAGTATGAGCCAAATGCTTTTGTAGCGATCTTTGTCGGTATTTTTTGCGTCCCTCACCATGAGGACGAGACAGCCGCAGGTAATTATGATGAACACTAAACGCAGTAGCTCAAAGCTTTCGCCAAAAAAAGCAATGTCCGAAAAATAAGACAGGAACAACGCTGTGCCAAGCCAAGCCTTTGTCTCGAAGCCGCTAAGCTTTTTCAGCACCGCCGCCGACGTGGAAAACTCCACAATTTTGTCTATTGTGACGAAAATTATGGTAAGGATACTTCCCGCCGAAAGCCTGAAAAAATTCTCGGTAAAAAGCATTGCAGGCAAAAGAAAAACGCAGGACGACAACGCGATAAGGAACGTAAAATCACTGCTCGAAAGGCTGTATTTTGAGATAGTGTACTTGTCCGAGACCGTGCATATCGTAAAAAACAACGCCGTTAAAAATAAGTATAACATTTTATCACCGAGATTAATTATACCATATTTTCGGCAAAATGCAACAATTATTTTTCCGCAAAGGTCAGCGTGATGACAACGCGGCTTCCTATGTATTCGGCTGTAATCGTTCCGCCCATTTGCTCGGCTAAAAGCTTTGCTATGGAAAGCCCCAATCCCGTTGAATTACCCGCAGTCTCAACAGTGTAAAAACGGTCGAAAAGCTTTCCCACGGTAACGGAGTCCAGCCCCTCTGCGGTGTTGGAAAATATTGTTGTACCGTTCCCCGACAGGGTAACAAAGAGGTCACCGCCGCTGTATTTCACGGCGTTGCCAATAATGTTCCCGAAGATCCTTTTCAGTGCGGTCTTGTCAAGAGTACGCTCCACACGGGTCTCGGTTATTTCAATTTCGGGGGAAATTCCCTGCTGCACTACAGCTCCGTAAAATTCCGCAAGGCTTTCTTCAAGGATGCTGTTTAAGCATAGCTTTTCATAGGTCAGCGGTTTTGATGAAGCTACTATCGAGTACCTAAAAAGCTCCTCGGTAAGCTGCTTCATTGCCTCGGTACGCCCCCTTATCTGTCCGAGATAATTTTTCACAGTATCGCTTTTTTCCTCCCGCTCCAGCAGGTCAAGATACCCGAAAACCGCCGTCAGCGGCGTCCGCAGGTCGTGGGAAATGTTCGTTACAGCTTCCTTTAATTCGGTGTCACCGTGCTGAAAACGGCGGCGTTCCTCGCGGAGCTGTTTAAGCTGGACGTTAAGATTTTCCGCAAGAGCGCGCATATCATTGTCGCCGCTTGAAATGTCAATGAGCGTGTTTGTATCAGCCGACAATTTTTCCGACAGCTTCTCTGCAATTTCCTTTGCGGATTTTTTCATAAGATAAATTTTTATCAGCAGTACAATTGCCGCAATTGCAAGCAGTACGCAAATGGCTATCGGCAGATACATTTTTACACCTCCGTTATTTCAAATCTTTTTTTATGAAAATTCTGCTGCCGATTGCTGTAGTTAAAGCTGCAACAAACATTGAAGATAACAGCATTTTTAATATATAAATTATGGGCAGGGCAAAATTATCAATATCCCCATATTGTATCGCTTGTCCCGTCGGAAGAAATAAGTAAAAGAAAGTAAGGCACAGGTATACGGGCGTCCCCGGACTGTCCAGCCAGTTTGTATATTCATTAAGCTGCCAAGCTATGATAGAAAACATTGCCACACTTAAAACACTGATTACTGCCGATACGATTTTATTGGCGCAAACCATGCTGATTAGTGTAAAAACAGAAGAAAATGCTATTACTAACGCAATACTTCCTAAGAGCTTCAACAGAATATCTCCGCAGCTTTGTGTAACAAATCCAACTAATGGTGTTCCCACAACAGTTATAGTAAAAAGGTAAGCAGCACATAGGAGCAGCGCCGCAATAATGATCGTTATCAAATTTGAAAAATAAATATTGATTTTCCGATGTCCGCAAATAACCTTGTTACGCATTGTGCCGTCACTATACTCCGTGCCCAAAAACAAGCTGCTTAGAATAGCTGTTAAAATACCTATCAGCAAAGAATATCCATAAAAAATACTATCAAGAGTGATTATTTGTCCATAATCCAAATGAATTTTGTATTGAGTAAAAGCTCCTAAAGCGGCAATTATTCCGGAAAAAATCATAAATATAATTTCTCCCCTAAAAAGTTTGTTTTTAAAAAGCCGAAAAAAATTCGCTCTTAATAACTTGCTCATTATTTTAAATCCTTTCTGCGGAATAAAAATATTCCCGCCGCCGTTGTGACCGCAATATCGACAAGCGCATACAGCGGCAGATCCGAGGCATTTTCGGGAAGCCCGCCGTTTGCT
>CAMWVF010000018.1 GCA_947177545.1 uncultured Clostridia bacterium
TCGTTGTACAGTTCTGTATGGCGGGCTTGCTCCCGTCATACAATTCAATGCTCAAAACTATGCACAAAATATTGTTTAATATTTTGTTAATTCTGCACATTGACTTTTGTAACTCGAAAGTGTATAATGTAATTACGGAACTCGAAAGTGAGGTGATAAAATGTCTCCGAGGACAGGCAGACCAATAATAGGAGCGAAAAAAGATATTGACGTAAAGGTTCGTTTCGACAAAGAAACGAATGATAAGCTTTTGGAGTATTGCAAAAAAAACAGTGTAACAAGAGCCGAAGTAATACGTCAAAGCGTAACTCTATTTCTGTCTGAAGAAAAAAAATAACGCAAACTGCACCCTACCAAAGTTTCAGCTTGCGTTACCCAAAACAGACAAGAAAGTCTATCCGAAATCTATTATACATCGGAAATGCTTTCTTGTCAAGACCTTTGAAAGGAAGTTTTTTATGGATAACAATGAATTTAGTTTTGACGCGCTTTTAAATAACGACGAATTTGCTCGCTATGAAAGTCCTGCAACTATGTACGCTATGGAAGATTTTTTGAAAGTTGTAAGGGAATGTGTCGGAGACGAAAAATCTATGGAAAAAATCAAAAAAGAAAGCAAGGATTTATCATACTGCGTTTTTAACGACGCTTTTCAACAGGGCTTCTGCTTTGCGGTGAAATCGCTGAAATTTATGCTTAAAATTTAGACGCAAATAATCGGAAATGTGTTGACAAAATCAGTTTTGAGTGGTATAATAATATCATAAAGGATATGATGAACTCTATGTCAAACATGAGTGTTCACCAAAAATGCCCCCCGAGTGGTGTCGGGGGGACTTTTTTGCTGTTGCTGCCTTCTTTTACTTCTTTCGACCGTTCAGCCGATTGCGTATGTAGTCATAAAGGAAATTCGCGGCTACTTCCGCTCCAACGGTGACAAGAAAGGATATGATAAATTCAAACACGAGCTTCACCACCTTTCCGCCGTAAGCGTAGGGGTCGGCAACGTAAATATTATAGCATATTTTATCATTTCTTGTCAACAAAATAAACAGAAAGGAACATACCCAAAATGCGCGAAATAAACGTCACCGAAATAGAAAACACCGTCCGCGACCTGTGCATACAGGCTAACCGCTTTCTGCCGAAGTCTTTGGCGGACTGTATCGGCTGCGCGGCGAAAAACGAAAAGTCCCCAACGGGACGGGAGGTTCTCTCCGACCTTGTGCGGAATATCGACGCCGCCGAAAAGGAGGAGCTTGCGATTTGTCAGGACACGGGCATGGCTGTCATTTTTCTGGACGTGGGTCAGGACGTACACTTTATCGGCGGCTCTCTGACGGAGGCGATAAACAAGGGCGTTTCCCGCGGCTATACCGAGGGTTATCTCCGCTGCTCAATAGTTTCCGATCCTTTGGAGCGTGTCAACACGGGAGACAACACTCCCGCCGTTATCCACACCCGTATCGTGGAGGGCGACAAGGTAAATATTTCCGTGTGTCCCAAGGGCTTCGGCAGTGAAAATATGTCCGCAGTGAAAATGTTTACCCCTTCCGCAAGCATTGAGGATATCGAGAATTTTGTGGTGGAGACAGTCTCAAAGGCTGGCAGCAACCCCTGTCCCCCAATGGTTATAGGCGTGGGACTTGGCGGCGATTTTGAGTATTGCGCTTTCCTTGCGAAAAAGGCTTTGTGCAGGGACATTGCCGAAAAAAATCCGAAAAAGCTTTACGCCGACATGGAGCAGAGTATACTTGAAAAGGTGAATCGTTTAGGCATAGGTCCACAGGGCTTCGGGGGTACCACCACGGCTCTTTCCGTGGCGGTGGAGCAGGCTCCCACACATATTGCGGGACTCCCCGCGGCGGTGAATATCGGCTGTCATGTTACAAGACACGCCCATGCGGAGCTTTGACATTGTACAAGTTTTACAGCTTTGCGGCACAGCGGCGGGACGCGTCCGTCTAAAAATTTTTAAAGGTAAAAAAAGCTGTGATTTACGCCTAAATATTACAAAATAGTAAAAAGGTAACAAAAATTGTAACCAAATTTTCACTTTGGAGTGAAAAATAACCGCGCTTTTGTAGATACTGTACAAAAAAATATTTAAAAAAAGCTTAAATTTTGTAGCGTCGGCAATTGGATTTAATCGTCAATTGTGTTATAATTACAGCATAGTTAGGTTAAACTATGATAAAACAATTGAATGGAGGAAAAAAACAATGAAAATGAAGAAGATTCTTGCTGCTATCGCAGCTTGCGCAATGTCTGCAGCTATGGTTAGCATGACAGCTTTCGCTTCACCTGCTGAGGGCGAAGAGGAAGAGCTTCCCACAGATCCCGTTGAGATTGAGGATCCTGTTGATGATGAGGATCCTGCTGATGATGAGGATCCCGGCGAAGAGCCTGCTGATACCGATCCCGAGCCTGATCCTGCTCCCGCACCAAACCCCGGCACAGGCAACGCTCCTATCGCTCTTGCAGTAATTCCTGTAGCTCTTGCTGCTGCAGCTGTTGTTGCTAAGAAGGCTAAGTAAGGCGAAAATTTGCAAATTCAAAGCCGTCCGTTTGGGGCGGCTTTGTTTTTTGGCGGACTGTTCGGGGGTTTTTCAGAGCCTCGCAGGAAAAGTTTCCCTTAAATGGCGGAATTGTGTAAAAATGCACAATGTAAACGTTATTATTTCTTGCAAAATTGATATAGATTTTTTTAAAGGTTTATTGTATAATTAAGCTGTAAGGTTGCCCATAATATAGGGTACACATACACATTATTTTTTGGAGGAGTTTATCATGAAAATTAAAAAGATCATTGCTGCTGTTGCAGCGGCTGCAGTTGCAGTTTCAACTATGGCTATTTCTGTTTTTGCTGACGACTCATACAACGCTTATCTCGGCGTTCAGACAAATCCCAACTGGATTTTCAGAAACAGCTGGAATGACGGAAGCTTCGGAAGAGACAACTACGACAATTTCAACAACCTCAGCAAGGACGGCGCACCTGCCGATATCGCAGGCACATTCACAGATGTTGTGATCACAGGCGACGGAACTTATAAGGTTTCTCTCACAGGCGCAGACCTCAGCTCCGAGGAAATATTCAGCTTGCTGTTCATTTCCACAGATATTCCCCTTGACGCAGGCGTAACTATCAGCAACGTTAAGGTAATTATCGACGGTCAGACAAAGTATACTTTTGACGAGGCTTTCCTCAGCCCTGATGAAAAGACCTATATGTCTCCTATGGCTATCAACATCTGGAACGAAGACCTCGGCAAGGAAGACGGTCTGTTCGGATACACAATGCCCAATGATTCCGTAGAAATGGAATTTACTGTTTCCGGTATGGGCAGCGGCGCAGCTGCTGATACAACAGAGGCTGCTGATACGGCTGAAGCACCCGCAGAGACAACTACAACCACGTCTCCCACAACAGGCAACGTTCCCGCTGCTGTTATGGTTTCAGTAATGGCTGTAGCAGGCACAGCTGCTGTTATTTCAAGAAAGAGAAAGTAATTTAATTTGAAAGGAAGATATTATTATGAAAATCAAAAGAATTCTTGCTGCAGTTGCAGCAACAGCCGTTGCAGTTTCAACAATGGCAGTAACAGCTTTCGCAGGTCAGGATACAAGCAATCTTGCTGACGGAACAGCTTACCTCAACCTCAATACAGCTGACTGGGCTGCTTTTGACGCTGACTGGACAAACGTTGAAGTTACAGGCGACGGCACATACACAGTTTCTATGACAGCTGCAAGCCCCGTAGACCTTGGTCAGTTCAATGCTCTTGAAATCATGAACGGCGAAACAAAGTTCGGCACAACTTATATTGTTACAGTTGATTCTATCAAGGTAAACGGTGTAGAGGCTAAGTCCGCAGAGGGATATACTTGTTCCGCTGACGGCGCAGGCGTCCACACAAGAGTAAACATCTACAACGAGTGGAACAGCCCCGATGATACAGCTACAAATAAGGACACAGGCACACCCGATAACAGATGCACAGACGGTGACATCATGAGCAAGTCCGCTCGTATGGTTGCTTCTATGGACGATATCGCAGGCGTTGAGACTATGGAAGTTACTTTCACAGTTTCCGGTATCGGCGGCGCTGCTGCTCCTGCTGAGGAAACAACAGACGCAGCTGACACAGCAGAAGCTCCCGCAGCTGACACAGCTCCCACAACTACTGCTGCTACAGGCAATGTTCCCGCTGCTGTTATAGTTTCCGTAATGGCTGTTGCAGGCGTTGCTGCTGTTGCGACAAAGAAAAGAAAGTAAGCACTGCGCGTGCGGCGTTGTTCTACCCCGCAGTTAGGCAGCGGCAAGCCGTTATTGTGCTAAGCCCCTATCAAGTGGCAGGTAAGATGCAGCAATATTTATTATTTTTAAAAGTAAGCACCCGTGAATTTTTCTCGGGTGCTTTTGTTTATAGTGCATTTTCGCTATTTTAAACAAAAAAATTGCGAAATAATTATTCAAAAAAGAGGTTGTTAATTTTCAATAATAATGTTATAATTATATCACGAATAGTGGCGCAACAGCCATACAAAAAGAAATGGAGGAAACATCAAATGAAGATTTCTAAGATTCTTACATCTATCGCAGCAGCAGCTACCGTTGCTTCTATGATTGCTGTAAGCGCAAGCGCAACAAACTGGGCTAATGCCAGCTATGCTGACAATGACCCAAACACAGTAAAGGTTATTTCAACAGACGAAAACAAGGCTTCCTTTACAGCTACTGCTGACGGAACAACAGCCAAGCTCCGTGTGACTGTTGGCGACATTCTTGAAGAGGCTGACATTGCAAATGTAAAGTCTGCTTCATGGACTGTTAATTACGAGATTCCCGAGGGAACTGCTGTAGGCAACGGTGTCGGCGGCGGTACATACTTCGGTATCAAGAATTCCACAGGCTACTGGATCAGTCCTGATTATGATGATGACGGAAATGCTTACTGGGGCAGCACAACATACTCGGCTACAGACGACGCTAAGTTCCTGCTTCCTACAGAGATTCTTGCTGCTGATTCCGAGTTGGTATTTATGGATTGGTCAAACCATGAGGCTATTACAGCTATGACTGTAAGCATCACAGACCTCAAGTTCTTTGACGCTGACGGCAATGAGATCGCTCAGAAAGCTTACGAGGGTACATCTGCTCCCGCAGCTACAGAGACTCCCGCAGCGGATAATGGTGCAGCTACAACTTCCGCAACAACGGGTAATGCTACGGTTGCTTCTATTGCTGCTGTAATGGCTGTTGCAGGCGTTGCTGCGATCGCTGCAAAAAAGAGAAAGTAATATTGTGCGGTATTTTCCGGGCAATTTATTACTAAATAAATTTTAAAAAAAATTTTGGAGGAATTTACAATGAAACTTAAAAAGATTCTCGCTGCTGTTGCAGCAGCTGCTGTTGCGGTTTCCACAATGGCAGTAAGCGCATTCGCTATTAAGGATTATCCCGACGGATATACTGTTGACCTTATTGCTGAAGGTTACGATGTAACCGCTATTGCTGGATTTACTGTTAAGATTTCTGGAGATATCGACAGCGGTACAGGCGGCGGCGCAGGCTTTAACAGTGCTACAACAGGTTGGGATTCTACCGAGTGGGGCAACGCTGATGCTGCTAAGGCTATTAACGCTTCTGATGGAGAGATTACAATTAAGAGAGATGCTCCTGTATTTATGGAGTCAGATGTTACAGATCCTGACAATCCATATGCACAGATTTGGGTTCAGCAGTGGTGGGGTTCTGATATAACTATTGATAGTTTGACTGTTTTTGATAAGGACGGTAATGAGCTTGCTAAGGGTGCTGTTGATTATACTCCTGCTGAAACAGAGGCTGAGGCTGCTGAAACAGAAGCGGCTCCTGAGGAAACAACAGAAGCTGCTCCCGAGGAGACAGAGGCTGCTCCTGTTGAGACAGAGGCTGAGGTTGAAGACGAGGACGTTGATGTTGATGCTGACGAGCCCGAAGAAGAGGCTGAAGAGCCTGAGGAAGAGGTTGCTCCTGTTGAGACAGAGGCTCCCGCTGTTGAGGAAGCTCCTGCTCCCGAGACAAATACAGCTCCTGCACAGACAGGTAACGTTGCTGTTGCTTCTATCGTTGCTGTAATGGCTGTTGCCGGCGCTGCTACTATTGTAGCTAAGAAAAGAAAGTAATTTCTGATACTTATTATTTAAAGGGATACTTCGGTATCCCTTTAATTTTTCTCTGTTATATACAAAAAACAATGAAATTTTTTATATAAAAATGGAGTTGCTAAATCTAAAATTAAATGGTATAATTATATTGTATAAAAAGCGGATAAACCGCTAATGAATTGGAGGAAATTTACAATGAAGATTAAAAAGTTCGTAGCTGCTTTGGCAGCTGCTGCTATGGCTGTTTCCATGGTGGCTGTTAACGCTTTCGCTGCAACCGTTACACTCGATTCCGAGTATCCCGGCGGCTGGCAGGCAAGCAAGGGTATTCCAAAGGCTGAGTTTGAGGCTATCGGCGGCGATGTTAAGGTAGTTCTCACAGTTGAGACAAAGGAACCCCTCGTTGGCGAGCACAATCACCTTGCTAAGCCTATGAATATGTGTGTAAGCTGGGACGCTATCACAGCTAACCTCAAGAGCGACACAGCTATTGCTAAGGGTGACGGATTTATCGTTTTTGCTGACGGTCAGACATCTCTCGAATTTGTAGTTCCCGAGTCCGTATGGTCCGAGTTCAAGGGCTATGTTGACGCTGACGGCAACGAGGACGAGAGCGCAGGTCTCTACTTCCAGGTAAACGATGTTATCATCAAGTCTGCTGATCTTTCCGCTGCTGATGCTCAGGGTGATTTTATGATCATCTCCGAGGACGAGGCTAAGAGCGTTATGGAGGGTACACTTACACGTGACGCTGCTCCCGCAGCACCTGTTGAAGATGCTCCCGCTGCTGATACAGCTCCCACAACTTCCGCTACAACAGGCAACGTTCCCGCTGCTGTTATGGTTTCCGTAATGGCTGTTGCAGGCGCTGCTGCTATCGCTTCCAAGAAGAGAAAGTAAGGCACTGCGCGTACAGCGTTGGTTTACTCAAAGTAAAAATTACACCCGTGAGTTTTCACGGGTGTTTTTATTTTAATATGCTTTTTGTAATTAATAAAAAGGACAGAGTAAAAATCCTCTGTCCTTTTTAATGTATGATTTAATTATGCTTAAATTCCGAGAAGACTTTTTATCTCCGCCGCAAGCTTATCAGAAGCCTTTTCATGAGTTGTTACAGAAGGGTGCCAGTCCGCGGAATAACCGTCGTCTGGAAGCTGTACGTCAAACTTCATTGCCGAAACATTGCTGTCCCCTGTCTGCTCGGTGTAGTTGTACACCGCAAGCTGAACATAATCGAAAAGCCTGTCCCCCATTACGCCGAGGGTGCAGAGGATTTTAGCGTCGGGGTTGTTCTCGCGTATTTTCTTGATAAACTCGACATATGCGTCGCAGTACTCCTGCTGCCGCTCGCTGTCGGTCTTTGTGTAGCTGTCGTCGTTTGTGCCGAGGTTGATAACAACAACATCGGGCTGACGCTTGCTGAAATCCCAGTCGATGTTTGCGGGGACGAAGCTGCCGTTGCTTGCCCAGGAATATCCAAGCTTTGTGTAGAACTGGGGCACGGTCTGCGCCTCAACCTTTTTGTCGTTGGTATAGCCCGAAATAATTCCGTAGCCGCTGAATGAAACCATGCTGTAGTCGGCATTAAGCTTTTCGGCAGTCCTGTAGGCGTACGCCTTTGTAACGTCCTCGGTTTTGGTGGAGAAGTTGTGATCCTTGTCCGGATCGTCAATGCCGTAGCCGCAGGTAATGGAGTCGCCGACAAATTCAATAAGCAGGTCTTTATTCGGCGTGGGAGCTATTTTTGAACCCGTGGCTCTTATCTCCTTGATACCGATAGTGGACATTGGAGACTCGGAAAGCTTAACGATAGAGATCACCGCAGTTTCGGGGGTATCGCTTTCAAACACGTCGTAAACCTCCTGAATATTGTCCACCATGTCGTCAACAACGCGCTCGCCGTTTACGTATATTGCAACGCGCGCCTGATTGTCCGCAGCCGTGGGGGACATGGCGTTAGAGTCACCCGTGACTACAACGGAGCATTTTGTGCCGTTAAAGGTAAATTCCGCTCCCGATCCTGAAAGGGCGCAGTAAAGCTTTTCGCCGTCAAAATATGTACGCCCCAGAAGCTTTACATTTTCCTCTGTGAGCTGATATATCGTTTCGGTATTCATATCGTGTTCTTCCTCCGTTACTGTTGTTTCATTTGCGGCAGAAGCATTGTCCGCCGAATCTGTGTTGTTCCCACAGGCTGTAAGGGTAAGCAGCAATGACGCTGCCGTTAATAATTTTGCTATTCTCATATAATTCCTCCCAAAAGTAAATTAGCATTATTAATTATAACATTAGTATAGCACATAGTTGTATATAAATCAAGCCCTCCAAAACAGCGCGGCGGAAAATATTCGGGCGTACTTTTCAGCAGCCGCTGTTTATGCTGTCCCACCGCTTAAAAACTACTATCTCCGTTTCGCTGCCTTTTGGGGACAGTTGATTACCAAGGTAAATTTTGTCGTCCCGCCAGAAATTAACGTTCATACCGCAATTTTTCCGCCCATAAATATTTTCCTTTCGGAATTTTTACAAATTATTTTTTATGAGGAAGTCATTCAGTACCCTGCAATTTTCCGCCAAGTCCGCCGCGCCGTCATGGCTTCCCTTGTAAAGCTCGATTATGAGATTTCCTCCGTAGCTAACTCTTTTCAACTCCTTGAAAAGAGCGAGATTGTCGTACTCCCCGAAGCCGAATTTGAGACAATCCCCCGCATCGCCGAAGTCGGAAAAATGGACGTGCTTAATATTGTCCCCCAGCGCGCGGATCATCTCTATAGGGTCGCTGCCGCTGCGGTGGGACTGCTTTATATCTAGCACAAACGCCGCCTTGTCTCCCAAGGTGTTTTTCATTTTTATAAGGAAGTTTATGTTCCCTGCCGTACAACGCACTACATTTTCCTGTACCACGCATATCCCGAACTGTCCCGCAGCTTCCTGCAATTTTAAATACCGTTCAAAATATTTTTCGTCGGGGAAAGGGTTTTGCGGCTTGTTGCCGTGGAGTACGAAAAACCTCGCCCCGAATAAATTCATGTATTCAAAAAAACGCTTGTAATAGTCCAGCATATCGGTCACCCGCCGTTCGTATGCGGTGAAAAGCATCATCGGCTCTATGCCGCAGGTGTAGGGGTGCACCGAGACCACGTCAATGCAGTATTCTCTTTGCACTGCCAGCATTTCCCCGCAGTACGGGTCGCTTAGCTCGCAGTGGGAATTAACAAAAATTTCAGCGGTTTTCACGCCGTTTTCTCCGAACTGCAAAAAAGCATTTTCAACCTCCAGCGGATATAAACAGGCTGTTGACAGTCCCGCTTTCATTCGGAAGTCTCCTTTCTCAAAGAATTTCTTTTTTATGGTTCAAGTGTATGCCTATGTGCCCTGTGCCGAGAATTATAACCGAAATTATCATAAAAATATTTCTGCCGTACACACCAAGCAGCAGGAACGCCGCCACGGGCAGCGTCGCCCCCGCAACGGGAATGCCCAAAAGACTGCGGTAAAAATCAGCCATGGTTTTTTCACTTTTAAAATATCTTATCCAATAAATCTCATAGAGCACCATTAAAATACAAGCTGCTCCAAGCCAAAGCGACCAAATTGAAATTTTCCCGATATTAAAATCGGAAAAAATCAGCGCGCAGCATGTAACGAGGATTTCTCCGACACGCTCAAAAATTTGCAGAGCTTTGTTTTCGTTCGCCGCATAATTTTCGTAATCCTTCGGCTGATTTTTCGTCCATATCAGATTTGGTATCATCAGCATTGCTATAAATATCAACCCTGTGTATGAAAATCCCAAACTCATAAATTTCTCCTTTTTAATTGGTGATTAGGATCAATATCCTCCTTTGACTTTTTTCTGCCTGCCGCAAGAAAAATCATGCCGATAATTGTCAATATAATTCCTGCTTTTTTCATTTTTTATACTTCTTCCTTTACTCTAAAGCCATACCGCCCAACTTCCGAAATCGAACGTACCGCTGCCGTGGCAAAGCTTTCCCTCATTTTTCAGCTTTCTGAATTCATCCCGCATTTCTGTAATTATCCTGGGACGCACGTCCAAGGAATGGTGTGCGGGGAAAACCTTTTTTGCGGGCAGCTCCGCAATTTTTTCAAGAGAAGACAAATACGCCTCGGGGTCGGTGGAGGGGTAGTAGGCAAACAAGGTGTCAAGATAAACCAA
>CAMWVF010000019.1 GCA_947177545.1 uncultured Clostridia bacterium
ATTATACACTAATTATACTATATAGTCAACCTCAAATGCGATTATTTACATTTCATAGATATTAACAGCAATAAAAAAGCCTCCGCTCCTTACCCTTACGGCAAAGGAGAGGAGGCTTTCTGCATCACAGTTCAATGCAGAAGCGTTCGCAAAAGTACTTTTTGCTCACGCGGCCGTGGGTCGTTTCGAACCCCTTTTCGGTCAGCTCATCGTTGAGCAGTTTGATTTTCTTATATGCACAAGAGGTAGAGACGTTCAGGATCGACGCCACCGCCTCGGCGGTAAGTACGGGACTGTTGCTGTAGTTCATATATAAAATCCTCCTTTCAAAGTTTGGAAATTGTTTTATTTATTATGTCTACATTATATCATACCGCTATTTTTTATCAATAATTTTTCGATGTTTCTAAATAAAAAAATTGTAAACAATTAGCGTATATTTATTTAACAGCAAACAGTAGCAAAAGGATAACCCACAGCAATCAGAGCTAAGGCAAAAGTCTGTGCTGTGGGTCAAAAACAATATAAAAATGCTGTAATATTACATACTTATTACAGCCTTTTTTGGACCAGAAAAAAGAATCCAAATAAATGCTGTAATAAGTGCGCAATAAGTATGTACTATTACAACATCTGTGATATAATGAAAAACAACATATACAGCACCAGTCCGCGCAGATTCTCCGAAAGAATTTTCAGCGGAACAAAGCGGCGAAGCCAGCGAATCGCATTTTGCGAAGCCCTGTCAGCGAAGCTGAAAAATGACTTAAAAAATGTGCTTTTTCGTTCTTTTTTGCGAAGCTGAAAAAGCACATGGGAAAATGTTCTCAAATCCAAATTATTATGCAGTTTGGCAAGTTTGCATTTAGCTTGGAAGATTAATTGTTCTACCCCACGGTTTTATACGTGGTATTGTTGCTTTTTCAAGCCCCTATCAAGGGGCGGGTGAAATAGTAGTAAAAATTTACTATAAATTTTTTCAAAAACCCTAAAGTTTTCAAAACTCCTGCCGATATATATATTAGGTATAAGTGTACAGCGGTTCGTGCACGCGCAAAAAATTTTCGGGAAAGGAGCGGGAAAATGCTTGATATCAATTCGGCGGACTTTTATTCCGTAAACAATTACCTAAAAAATATGGATATGCAGAACAAGTGGGAGCATAAGCAGCGGACGGGCAACTATAACGCCGATGGTATAAAAACTGCAAGCGAATGGGCTGAAAAGCAGCGGGACACCTTTGAGAAAAAGGAACCTGAAAATGACAGGGATCAAGTCCTTGACAGCATAAAAAATAAAGCCGCTTACGGAGGGTATCTGACGGCAAGCGAGCTGAAATATCTTCAAAGCAAGGACGAGGCAGCGTATCAGCGTGCTGTTGCCGCGGAAAACGAGCGGAAAATTTATGAACACGAATTAAGAATGTGCCGCACTAAAGAGGACGTTCAAAAGTTTAAAATGCACCATATGGTCTATTCTTACGACAGGGTAAAGTCCGCTATGAGCGACCCGTCCATGTCCGAGGACGACAAGCTGGACGCGGTAATGGGTGAGTTTCAAAGAACCTCCGCGGTAAACAAGGCGGAGCGTGATTTTGTACGAAGCGGCGAGTATTCCCGTCTGCCGTCACAGGCGGAGAAGCTCAAGGCGGAGCGTGACCTGAAGCGCGCCGCAAAAGAGGAGAGCCGTGCCAGAGCGGAAAAGCGTGCGGAGAAAAAAGCCGAAGCCGAGGATCGTGCGGAAAAGATAAGACAGAAAAGAAAAGAGGAAAAGGCAAGAGCCAAGGGCAAAAAAATCAAGGGTCTCAGCAAAAAGAAAAGAAAATTCAAGGCGAAAAAGGCAAGATATACAACAGCCCAGGCGCAGAACACCAACGAGGCAAGAAAGGTTCGTCGGGCGAACGCAAAGGCTGATTACGAACAGACAAGAGTGTTTGCGGCAAGGGCGGCTATATCGGGTGATACCGGCAGTACATCAAAAAGTCTTGACATAAGGGCGTAAATTTCTGTTTGAAAGGAAAATGCAAATGAAGCTGATGTTTGCTTCCGACATACACGGCGCGGCGGATTGCTGCGAAAAAATGCTGAAACGCTTCGATGAGGAAAGGGCGGAAAAGCTTTTTCTGTTGGGGGACATTTTGTATCACGGTCCGCGGAACGACCTGCCCGAGGACTATGCTCCCAAAAAGGTAATTTCTATGCTTAACGAGCGTAAAAATCAGCTTATGTGCGTCCGCGGCAACTGCGATACCGAGGTGGATCAAATGGTGCTGGAGTTCCCTATAATGGCGGAATATGCGCTCCTGTATCTCGACGGCAGGACGGTCTTTCTTACCCACGGGCACAAGTTCAACACAGACACGCCGCCGCTGCTGAACGACGGGGATATTCTTCTCCACGGGCACACCCATATCCGGACTATCGACGAGAGCCGCAGGTATACCTACATGAACCCGGGGTCAGTGTCCCTGCCGAAAAACGGTACGCCCAAAAGCTATCTGATATATGACTGCGGTGTTTTTTCACTTAGGGAGCTGTAACGTTCTCAGCATTTCACAGCATTGCGGAAGCATTTCGGTCAAAATGCTTGACAGAAATTTTCAGAAGTGCTATAATTAATTTAAAGTTAAAATTTTGAAAAAGGAGGCAATTGTAATGGCAATAAGCAGCATAAGCTCGTCATCATCGCTTAAGGATATTCAAAACTCTGTAACGAACAAAAAGACGACGTCAAGCAAGGACAGCAGTTCGGCAACTCAATACGATAAGTACAACAAGAGTGAGGACAGCGGCGACGCAGGTATTTATTCTGCAAACGGGAAAAAATCCGAAAGCGAATCTGACGGCTACCGATACAGAACCAGACAGGAAAAGAAAGAGTTAAAGGCTAAAAAGTCAAGAGCCTTTTCTTTCGGCGGTGCGTTCAGTATATCCGCAGCGTCTGTTATAGCAAGGTTAAACGGAAACAATCAGTAATTGAATTTTGTTTTTATCAAGAACGCGGCATGGTCTGCGTTCTTTTTTTGTACGGTTTTTCGGGGCGAATTTTAAAAGCATAAAACGCTCCGCATAAAATTGCCGAAAAGTATTGAAATTTTTTTTAAAATAATGTATAATATTTTTAACGCACAAAAATATTAAAGGAGCTGTTACATATGGGTCTTATGAAAGCTGCGGTAAATGCTGTAAAGGGTACTCTTGCCGACCAGTGGAAGGAATTTTTCTACTGTGAGTCAATGTCAAGCGAAATACTGGTAAGAAAAGGTCAGAAGAAAGTCAACGGACGTTCTCAGAACAAGGGTGACGATAACATTATTACACAAGGCTCCGGCATTGCCGTTGCGGACGGTCAGTGCATGATAATCGTGGATAACGGTAAAATTCTCGATGTATGCGCGGAGCCCGGCGAGTATGAGTTTAACATTTCGGGAGAGCCGTCCATTTTTGCGGGCGACCTTGGTGAAAGCATTAAGGAGACGTTTTTTTCCATGGTAGACAGGGTCGCTCACGGCGGAATAACTGCACGTGACACGAGAGTCTACTACTTCAACACAAAGGAAATTGTAGGCAACAGATACGGTACTCCCTCTCCCGTCCCCTTTAGAGTAGTGGACAGAAATATCGGTCTTGATATAGATGTGTCTATCCGCTGCAACGGCGAGTATTCCTATAAAATCATTGACCCGCTGCTTTTCTACAGCAACGTCTGCGGCAACGTCATCGTCGAATACCGCAGAGGCGGAATTGACAGTACTCTCCGTACTGAGCTTATGACCGCATTGCAGCCAGCTTTTGCGAAGATATCCGAAATGGGCGTAAGGTACAGCGCACTTCCCGGTCACACTCTCGAAATTGCGGACGCTCTCAACGAAGTCCTTTCCAAGAAGTGGACCGAGCTTCGCGGCATAAAGGTTGCTTCCTTTGGAATAAATTCCGTGACAATTCCTCCCGAGGACGAGCGGATGATAAAGGATCTGCAGCGCAAGGCTGTAAACCGCGATCCGTCTATGGCAGCGGCTACAATTGTGGAAGCCCAGAGCGCGGCAATGCAGTCCGCAGCCAAAAACAGCGGCGGCGCAATGGTAGGTTTTATGGGAATGAATATGGCGCAGCAGCAAGGCGGCTTTAACGCAAACGATCTTTACGGCATGGCGCAGCAACAGCAAGCTCCCGAGGACGAGCAGATGATAAAGAATTTGCAGCGCAGCAAGGCAATAAACCTCGACCCGTCCATGGCGGCGGCTACAATGGTGGAAACCCAGAGTGCGGCAATGCAGTCCGCGGCCAAAAACAGCAGCGGCGCAATGGTAGGCTTTATGGGAATGGATATGGCGCAGCAGCAAGGCGGCTTTAACGCAAACGATCTTTACGGCATGGCGCAGCAACAGCAAGCGCAGCAAACTCCCGCGGCAGGAAGCTGGACTTGCTCCTGCGGAGAAGTTAATACGGGAAAATTCTGTTCAGAGTGTGCAAAGCCAAAGCCCGCAGCAGACGGCGCTTGGAAGTGCTCCTGCGGCGCTGAGAACACGACAAAATTTTGCTCAGAGTGTGGAAATCCCAAGCCTAACCATGATGGCTGGACTTGCTCCTGCGGCGCGGTAAACAAGGGTAAATTCTGCTCGGAGTGCGGCAAACCCAAGCCTGTGGGAGAGCCTGTTTACAAGTGCGACAAATGCGGCTGGGAGCCTGCCGACCCTAAAAATCCCCCGAAATTCTGTCCCGAGTGCGGAGATATTTTCGACGATAACGACAAGCAAGGCTGAGCCTTGACCATTATCTGTCTCCAAGGTCAGATGTTACAGCGCTGAAATTTATCAAGCTCCCTATCAATGGTGCGGGTGAGTATGTATAAAAGAAATAAAAAGACCCTCTGACAAGAGGGCCTTTTATTATATCTTTACGCTTTGTCTGTCATCAGACCGCAAAGCAAGTCCGAAAACTCCAACGGGTCGTCTATGGTCATGCCCTCGATAAGCAGAGCCTGTGTGTACAAAATCTTGCTGTACGCCGTAAGCTTCTCCTTGTCCGTCTCGTGAAGCTTTTGCAGGGTCTTGAACATCTCGTGGTTCGGGTTCAGCTCCAGTACCTTTTCCGCCTTTACGTTGTGCTCGTTGCCGGGCATTGCGGCAAAGGTCTTTTCCATGTCAAGTGATATCTGTCCCTCGTTGGTGAGACAGCAGGGGTGAGTTTTGAGTCTCTCCGAAAGACGGGCTTCCTTTATCTTGTCGCCGAGAGCCTCCTTAATGCTTGCGAACAGATCCTTGTTGTCCTCAGAAAGCTTTTTGAACTCCTCTTTTTCCTCTGGAGTTTCAATGTCCAAATCGGAAGCGGATACGGACTTGAACTGCTTCTCCTCATAATTCATCAGCATTTGCAGAGCAAACTCGTCCACGCTTTCGGTGAGGTACAAAATTTCGTAGCCCTTGTCCTTGACAACCTCGGTCTGTGGCAGACAGTCTATCTTTGCAACGCTTTCGCCCGCCGCATAGTAAATGTACTTCTGATCCTCTTTCATTCGGGATACGTATTCGTCCAGCGTAACAAGCTTTTTCTCAAATGAGCTGTGGAACATCAGCAGGTCTTTCAGTAAATCCTTGTTTGCGCCGTAGCCGTTGTAAATGCCGAATTTCACCTGTAAGCCGAATGCGTTCCAAAACTTTTCGTACTTCTCACGTTCGTTTGTGAGCATTTTTTTCAGCTCGTTTTTAATGGTACGCTCCAAGGATTTCGCAATAAGCTTTAACTGCCTGTCGTGCTGGAGCATTTCACGGGAGATGTTCAGGGACAAATCCTGCGAATCCACAAGACCCTTTACAAAGGAGAAATGGTCGGGAAGTAAATCTTCGCACTTATCCATAATCAGCACACCGCTGGAGAAAAGCTGCAAGCCTTTGGTAAATTCCTTTGTGTAATAATCCATGGGAGCCTGTGAGGGAATGTACAGCAAAGAATCGTAAGTAGCCGTACCCTCGGCTTTGGCGTGAATATGTGCAAGCGGCTCGTTGTAGTCGTAGAATTTTTCGCGGTAGAACTTGTTGTACTCCTCGTCGGTGATTTCCGACTTGCTTTTTCTCCAAAGGGGTACCATGCTGTTGAGAGTCTCAATTTCCGAATGTGTTTCGTATTCGGGGGGAATATCACCTGTGCCCGTACCCTCTTTAAGGTGGTCGTGCTCTATCTCCATTTTAATGGGGAAACGAATGTAGTCGGAGTACTTTTTAACAAGCTGCTTAATTTTGTACTGCATGAGGTAATCGTCATAGCTTTCATCATCGGTGTTGTCCTTGAGGGTCAGACGAATTTCAGTACCCACGCTGTCCTTTTCGCACTCTTCAATGGTGTATCCCTCAACGCCCTCGGACTTCCAAAGGTACGCCTTATCCTCGCCGTAAGCCTTTGAGCGGACCTCCACCTCCTTTGCAACCATAAACGCTGAGTAGAAGCCAACGCCGAACTGACCGATAATGTCGATGTCCTCCGCGGCAGCGTTTTCTGTCTTGAAAGCAAGAGAGCCGCTGTTTGCGATAGTGCCGAGATTGTTTTCCAACTCGTCCTTTGTCATGCCTATGCCGTTGTCAGAGATCGTCAGCACGCCGTTATCCTTGTCCGCCGTAATAAAAATTTGAAAATCGTCCTTGTTCATGTTCACCTTGTCGTCGGTGAGGGACTTAAAATAAAGCTTGTCAATAGCGTCGCTTGCGTTTGAGATAAGCTCACGGAGAAAAATCTCCTTGTGAGTATAGATAGAGTTGATCATCATATCAAGGAGACGCTTTGATTCCGCCTTGAATTGTTTGGTTTCCGCCATGTAAAACAGTCCTTTCTATATACTAAATGTAATATTGTTAGCACTTTGATCAGAAAAGTGTTAGCACTCAATATCTTCGAGTGCTAAATACAGTATAAACCAATATGGCGACGATTTCAAGGGGGCAGAGAAAATATTTACAATTTGTACATATTTTACTTTTGCGGACGCTTTTTGGGGTACGGCTCTTTAATAAGAGTACGTCCAAGAATGTAGTCGGTCGAGGTCTTGTAGAAGTCGGCGAGGGTAAGCAGGTGTTCTATTGGGATATTCTGAAAACCCCGTTCATAGCGGGAATAGACGTTTTGACGTATGCCAAGAAGTTCACCTATTTGTTTTTGTGACATATCCATATCTTCACGGAGGTCACGAAGTCTTTGAAAATACATAAAAATCGCTCCTGTTCTTAGTACTTTTATGTACTTGACAATATCACACTTTTATGTTAAAATATCAATGTAAGTACTTATAAGTGCTAAATAATTGTTTGGAGGAATTTTTTATGAAGTTAAAAAAAATTGCAGCGGCAGTTCTTGCCGCAATAACTCTTGTGCTTGCCATGGCAGTACCTGTTTCGGCGGACAGCATTTTCGACACCGCCAAAAACATTGACAGCGGAAAAAAGGTTACAAAAACCCTTGAACGTGGCAAATCAATGGACTATAAAATAACCCCGACTGAAAAAGGTACGGCAACAGTTAAGCTTACCGCAAAAACAAACTGCTGCGAATTTTATGTTTATGATGAGGACGGAAACGACGTTTTATTCACTTGCGACGCAACCCTTGGATCAATGAATAAATACAACAAAAACTTGTACTGGGACAACACCGCAGAGGTTTTTAAAGGCACTCTTAGCTTTAATGTAAAGGCAAACAAAACCTACTACATAAAAATAAAGCAGTATTCCTATGCCATATCCGGCGATTGGGAGTTCACCGCCTCTTTCAAATACCCCACAGGCGAGACCGCTCCCTCGGCTTTGATGAGCCTTACGCTCCAAAAGGGAGACACAGTTCAGCTCGGCGCAAACGGCGATAACGCAAAATGGTCAACGTCCAAAAAATCCGTGGCAACGGTTTCAGACAGCGGGCTTGTAACGGCAGTCAAAAAGGGCAAAACCGTTATTACGCTGAAGTGCGGCTCAAAGACTCAAAAAATAGAAATAGTTGTTGAATAAGAGACGCGGCAAGGCAGTATGGTGAGGAAAATAACCGTACTGCCTTAAAATTTTGCCCCGCCGCAGGAGATTTTTTCATTTTTCCTTGCAGTATTGCGAAAAATGTGATATAATTAATTGTATGCTGTTCAGCAATGTTAATTATTTCAAATAAGGTGAAAATTTTGGATATATACGCAGCCACGAAATATCTTAACAGCTTTTCCAAATCGGGAAAGCCTGTAAATAATCTGCTTAGATTTGCGAGAATTATGCGGGCTTTGGGCAATCCTCAGGAGCAGCTTAGCTTTGTCCACGTTGCGGGGACTAACGGCAAAGGCTCTACGGTGAGAATGATAGCCAATTCTCTTATAAGCGCGGGGTACAGAGTGGGTGAGTTCACTTCCCCATATATCAGAGTTTACAATGACAGAATTCGTATAAACAATGTTAATATTTCTGACATGGAATTAGCGGAAATAGTTACGCAAATCCAGCCAATTATAGACGATTTGTGTATGGATTGCAGCCAATTTGAGATTTCCACAGCGATTTGCTTTGTTTATTTTGCGGCGAAAAAGTGCGACATAGTCGTATTGGAGGCCGGACTCGGCGGTCTGCTGGACTGTACGAATATTATCGAGAAAAGCTGCGTTTCGGTGATAACCTCTATTTCCCTCGACCACACCGCGATACTGGGGGATACTATAGAAAAAGTTGCCAGACAAAAGGCGGGCATTATCAAGCAGGACTGCCCTGTAGTGCTTGCACCCTCCCAAAAGCGTGAGGTGTACGCATTGATGTACAGGACGGCAATGCAGTTCAACTCCATGTTCGTCACCCCAAACACCGACAGGCTGAAAATCGACAAATGCGACTACACGGGGAATAAAATTACCTACAAAAATTTTCCGTACGTAACCGCCATGCTGGGCAGACATCAGATCGACAACGCGCTGACGGCTATCGAGACCCTCTATCTGCTGAAAAAAAAGGGCTTCGGCAAGCTTTCCTATGTGCATATTTACAACGGCATAAAAAACGCCGAGGTGGACAGCAGGTGTCAGATAATCCGCAGCGACCGTCCGTTTGTGATGATAGACGGGGCGCATAATCCCGACGGAATGAGGGCTTTGGCGGACTTTGTAAGGACTGTTCCCAAGTCCCCGAAAATAATGATCTGCGGTATGATGGAGGACAAGGACTGGCAGACCTCCGTGGGCTACATAAGCCGATATATCGATAAGGCGGTTTGTCTGGACGGATTTGCTCCAAGGACGGTTTTTGCTCCCAGACTTGCGGAGATGTTTGTAAGCGGCGAAGTCTCAAACCTTAGAAATGCAGTTTCCAGAGCGACGGCTCTTGCAGGTACGGACGGCATGGTAGTCATAGGCGGGTCGCTGTATCTTGCATCGGCTTTGCAGAATTTTTCCACATGATTTGTCGAAATTGACGGAAATGCCGCGAACTTTTTGAGGGAAGTGACGGAAACGGATTGCGGGTAAATTGTGGGAAATGACGGAAATATAGTGAAAAATTATAGTAATTGCACAAATCAATCGGAAAGGAACGATAAAAAATGGCAGTATATCTGATAGACTTTGAGAACGTGACATCAGCGGGGATTTCGGGGATACAGCGGCTCACAAAGGAGGACAAGGTGTATATTTTTTACACCGTGAACGCGTCCAATATGTCCTTTGCGGCGCATATGAACCTGCTTTCAAGCCCTGCGGAGGTTATCTACTACAACGTTACAAGCGGCGGCAAGAATGCCTTGGATTTCCAGCTGGCAAGCTTTCTTGGCTTCCTGATCAGTAAGGGGGAGGACAAGGATTTCTACATAATCAGCAACGACAAGGGCTACGACCATGTAAAGAATTTCTGGGAGAGGAGCGGCGTTGCGGAGGGTGTGACGATACACAGCGCACCGTCCATAAACCGTTCTCTTATACCTATAGAGAAACCTTTTACTTCCAAGATACAGCAGTCCCAGCAGGGTGTGCAGCAGACCGTTACGCAGCAAAGCGGGGTCTCTCTTGAGCAGCTTGAACAGATGAAAGCGGAGACGGATAAGTACACCGCGCAGAAAAAGGCGGCGGAAGCAGCAGGAGTTGCCGAAAAAGAGGCAAATGAGGGAAATATAATCGTAAATACGGAAAAATCCGAGGGAGATAAGGGAAAGAAAAAGGAAAATACAGAAGAGCAAAAGGACACGTTCCTTTCCTTAGATTA
>CAMWVF010000020.1 GCA_947177545.1 uncultured Clostridia bacterium
TTGTTACGACCCGCATATGCAACACGGTTATAAGTATGAATACTATAAAACCGATAAGCGCGTTTCCGCTCATAACGAAATCGCCGAAGGCTTTAACGATATGTCCCGCAAAGCCCTGGTTTGAAAGTATCTGACGGGTGGACGAAATGTTCAAACCCAATCGGAAAATCGTGGTGATAAGGAGCATTGACGGGAAAATTGAGAATTCCAGCGGCTCCTTTATGTACATGGTTATAAGAAGAATAACCAGTGATAAAGCGATATTAACAACAAACAGCATATCCAGCAGCCATGTGGGCAGCGGTATGATAATAAGGAAAATAGCAAGGATAACGAATACCGTTACCATGTTATTCATTATTTTTTTCACGGTATATACGTAACCTTCCTTCCTATCGGATACAAAACACGTGAACCTGTCTCAATCGCATGGCTCCGTTTTCTGTTTTCCGATGTCAGTAATTGGGGTAATTTCTAACATTATTCTGTTCCAGTCCCTTGGGCTTTCTGCCGCTCATATCGTAAACGAACGCCAGAACCTGCGCGACCTCCTGATAAAAGTTATACGGTATTGCTCTGCCCAAGTCCACCGATTTATAAAGACCTCTTGCCAGCGGCACGTTTTCAATGATAGCAACGCCGCTGTCCTGCGCCTTTTCTATAATTTTAAAAGCCAGATTATCCGCTCCCTTTGCAACAACAACTGGAGCAATGTCATTTTCTTCGTTATATCTTATTGCAACCGCAAAGTGGGTAGGGTTCCTTACAACAACGTCCGCAGTGGGGACGTCCTGCATCATACGGTTCATAGCCATTTGCTGCTGCTTCTGACGGCGTTTGCTCTTGATCTGAGGGTCGCCCTCCATTTGCTTGTACTCTTCCTTGACCTCTTGCTTGGTCATTTTCATGTCCTTGTCAAACTTATATTTCTGGAACAGGAAGTCTATAGCGGCAACCGCCACGAAAACTACCGCAATTTTCATACATATAACGTAAATCGCGTCCATAGTATAAAGAAGCCCCGAGGACAGTTCCATTTGAAAAAGCCTTGCAAATTCAGGTATTCTTGAAGAGACCTCTTTGTAAACCACCACGAAAAGGATAACAAGCTTTACAACAGATTTGAATAGCTCAAAAATCGATGTGATAGAAAACATCTTTTTTATTCCCTGAAAGGGATTGAGCTTGCTTAACTTAAACTGAAAGGATTTTTTTGAAAAGATAAATTTTGTCTGTATTCCCGTAACAATGACAGGTACAAGTATCGAAGCCAAAAGCACAGGTCCCGCTATGAAGAGAGTGGCTTTTCCCGTTTCGAGGATAAGCTTTGTGGAAACTCTCATTCCGTCAAGCTTGCCGTTCTCTATTCCGCCTCCCGCAATGCTGATCCAGTATGTCACACAGTCCGCAGCAGTTCGGTACATAAGCTTCGCCATTATTCGCAATATAAAGAAAACCAACAGTACAAACGCAGCCGTGACCACGTCCTTGCTCTGCATGACGTTGCCCTCTTTTCGCTGCTCACGCAGCTTATGGGGGGTCGCCTTTTCGGTTTTTTCACCGGTGCTTTCTTGAATTTTAACACTCCTTTTTAACGTCCGTTCTATTGGGCGTGCATAATTGTTATAAAGGATTCAAGGGTGTCAAGCCAGGTGTTCAGGTAACCGTCGATATATTCGGACAGCGGCACCGCTACCAAAAACAATATCGCAAAGCCGAATGCGACCTTCATCTGAATGTTTATCACCATTATCTGTATCTGCGGTACCGATTTCATCAGCACGCCCATGCAGAACTCAAGTATAAGCTCCGCTGCAATGACAGGCATTGCAAGCTTTATGACAATACCGATAAGCACTGAGAAATACGCCGCTATGCTGTACCCAAGATCGGGATTGAACCCGCCGCTCCCTATGGGAAGTATATCGTAGGACAGCAAGAACAGCCTTATATATGACATATGGGAATTCGTCGCCAAAAAATAAAGATACAGCATAAAACTGATGAACGAACCCATAATTGACATCTGCACATTGGTTTCAGGGTCAAAGACCTTAGCCATACCGAGACCCGACTGCATATCCATGACCTCGCCCGCCACCTGAACCGAATAAAAGAACAGGTCGGTAATGAACCCGATAACAAGTCCGATAAAGGTCTCGCGCAGTATCATCATAAGGTATATGCCCGCCGTACTTCCCGTGTCCACAGGCTCGGGCTGGAGCACCATAATTATCACATATGTAATAAAAATGGATATTCCCACCTTTGCGATAACAGGAATGTTCCGTCTCGACAAAATGGGGTTAAAGGCAAATATGCAAAGTATTCGGGCGAAAACCAGCAAATTGGTCTCAAAGCTCCGAAACAGGACAACAAAGAAATCCAAAATCCTCTGCCTCCCCGCTTACCAGCCGCTGCCCGTCTGCTGACTGACCTGATTGATGATGTCGAAGATGTGGGTAACAAACTCGCTGCACCAGTTCATCATCATCGGCGCCATAAGCAGCAGCAGTACAACGATAGTCAGCGCCTTGGGTACAAATGTAAGGGTCTGCTCGTGGACCTGTGTCGCCGCCTGAAGTATAGCGATAACAAGCCCCACTATCATGCTTATCAGCAGCAGCGGTCCCGCAAGCTTTATTGAAAGTATAAGAGCTTCTCTGAAAATATCCAGAACCATTGCTTCCGACATAGCCGTAATTTTCCTTTCCCGAAAAGCTGCTCAAAGGTGCACCGCTACGTGTACATATGAAAGCCGCTGACAAGCGAGCCTATAAGCAGCGTCCAGCCGTCGCAGAGTATAAACAGCAGCAGCTTGAACGGCACCGAAATGGTGGTCGGCGGCAGCATCATCATACCCATTGACATAAGCAGCGTTGAAACTACAATATCTATTATCAAAAACGGAATGTACAGCAAAAAGCCTATCTCAAATCCGATCTTGATCTCGCTTAATACAAATGCCGGGACGACCAGCGTAAAGCTGATCTCCTCGATAAATTCCTCCTCTGTCTCGGCAGCCATTTCTGTACCCGTCAGACCGAGGAAAAAGTCCATTGAATCGTTGCTTGTATTTGCAAGCATCCATTTTTTTAACGGCACCGAAGCCGCCTGTACCGCTTCCACCGAGGTATACTCTCCGTTTTTATAGGGGACGTAAGCCACTTCGTTCATTTCACCGATAACAGGCGTCATGATAAACAGCGTCAAAAACAGCGCAAGCCCTATCATTACCTGATTGGGCGGAGTTTGCTGGACGCCCATGGCGTTCCTTAAAAGGGAGAATGAAATTATTATTCTCGTAAAGCAGGTGAGCATCACCAGTATCGACGGCGCAAGCGATAATATCGTTATCAGCAGAATAAGGTCGATAGTGGTGGAGCTTTGATTTAAGTTCAGCAGATCAAGCAGGTTGTCGACTTCCTCGGGGTCGTCCGTTTCGGGACCGTCATAGGGTACCGTCGTAACTACCGTGGTCTCTACAGGCTCGCCGTTTGCGTCTGTCTGAACAGGAGCAGTCCCGTACTGGGTCTGAGTGGTCTGAGGTACGGAGGTTTCAACATTCGGGATAGTGGTAACTATCCCCGTCACGCCCTGCTCGGGGTCAGCCGTTGCAAAGGCAATCAGACCCGGAAATGAAACCGCCATGACGGTACCGCAAATAAAAACTGCGGCAATTTTTTTAAAAATCATCCTTTTCATTCCGTCCGTCCTCTTTATTTTGGATATTCTCTTTATTTCTTTCAGCAAAAGCCCTTTTGAGGCTCCGCATGAAGCCTGATTCTGCGGGAACGGCAGGCACGGTATCTCCGCTTTCGTAAAGCTCGATGTCCTCCCTGTCCAGATCGCAGATCTTATTTACAGCATTAGGAGTAACACCGATAAGCATGCACTTGTTACCGACCTCAACGATCATAAGCTGCTTATCAGGAGCCACCCCGATACATTCTATAATTTTTATCATTTTACGGCTGCCGCCGAAGCCGCCGCCGTTAAAATGTTTGTTAAGCCACCTTGATGCGTAAAACGCAAGGAACATCAGTCCGATAATTCCAAGCAAGGCGCATACAACGGTAAAAACCTCACCGAACATTATCAGCCGAGAACCTTCTGAACAGTCTGAAGAATTCTGTCTGCCTTAAAGGGCTTAACGATAAAGTCAAGCGCACCCAGCTTGATAGCCTCAACAACCATGGATTCCTGACCCATAGCGGAACACATAACGATCTTTGCAGCGGGATCGGCAGCCTTGATATCTCTCAATGCTTCGATACCTGTCTTGTTGGGCATAGTGATGTCCATGATAACAAGGTCGGGCTTTTCCGCTGCATATGTATTGCAGGCGATCTCGCCGTCAGCAGCCTCAAGAATATTGTTGTATCCGTTCTTTGTGAGAGCGTCCTTTATCATCATTCGCATGAAAGCCGCGTCGTCAACAAGCAAAATTTTCTTATCCATAGTAAACTCCGTTTCTCCGCCTCGGAAGATATTGTTTTAACACGAAAGCGACGGGCGGTATCGCCTCCGCAAGGTTTTCATTTTGGTCAACAGGGATTAATCCTTTCCTCCGAGGGAATCAAGGAATTTCGATTTGATAATTTCGGTAATTCTTACCGCAAAATTATCATCTATAACAACAACATCGCCTTTGGCAATGAGGTTGCCGTTTACGATAATATCAACAGGCGCGCCCGCCTGACGTTCAAGCTCAATAATGGTACCCTGCGTAAATTCAAGTATCTCCTTGACCTTTTTAACGCAGGAGCCTATCTCAACAGTAACATTGAGCGGTACGCCCATAAGAAGCTTGAGGTTGTCGTTCTGCTCCTGAGTAAGAGAAGCATTCTGATAATTTCCGAAGCTCTGAAGCTGTATCGGCTGGATATTCATAGGCGGCATCTGGTAACCCTGCTGCGGGTACATTCCATACATACCTGCCATATTCGGATCGGGATAAGCCATAGGCTGACCGCCGTAAGGCATCTGAGGCATCGGCATACCCTGCTGGGGATTTCCCTGCATTGGCATACCCTGCTGCGTCATTTGAGGTGCCGCCTGCGCCTGCGGTGCGGAAGCTCCGCCGCCCATAAGCTTTTCTATCTCGTCCTGAGACATTGTTCCTCCTGATGAAGCTGCGGGAGCGGGAGCAGGCTCCGGTGCAGCAGCTGCCGCCTCCTCTTGAACATTGTTGTAGCTTGACATCATCTTGGAAGCCATATCCTTCGCCAAATCAATTGTAAGCACCGAAATAAACTCGGACTTGATAACGCCATCGATAGTAAGGTCGAACTTTACAGTACAAACATAATCCTGCCCCGCAAGCTCATATATCTCCGACCTGATATCTTGGTCGCCTTCCTGAACAATAGCCTCCGGAGTTGAAATATCGACTGTAGTTTCAATTATCTCCGAAAGAGCCGTTGCTGAAGCGCCCATCATTTGGTTCATGACCTCGCAAACCGCAGAGATGTTCAGTTCATCAAACTGAAAATCCTCCGAGATCTCAAGAGGCAGCCCCATAAGCTGATTAAGAATAAGCTGTACATCGTTCTGTTTCAAAACCAGAACATTTTGACCTGAAATACCCTGTGTGTACTTAATACGAACCATAATTGACGGCTCGAGTTCGGGAAAATTCATTTCTCCCGTAGGAATAACATTAACTGTCGGAGTAGTGATCCAAACCTTTGCAGAGAGCATATTTGACACAGCTGTTGCGGCGGACCCCATAGTTATATTCATTATTTCGCCTATGGCGTCCATTTCCACGTCGCCGAAGCCGTCAATCGTAATTTTCTCATCGCTCATTATATGTAACCATCCTTTCCGTTCTGTGGCTTTTTTGTTTTTCTTGTATTGTATGCCCCAAAACCAGGTTTTATTTTCCTAAGTCCTTATAAATATTGTCTATTTTAACAGCTTTTTTATTATTTTTCGTACCGAGTTTTCCGTCAAACCATAGATTACTTCCAATATTAACGGTAATATTGCTGTCAATAGGCACATTAAGCGGGATAATATCGTTGACCTGCATGGTCAGTACGTCATACAAATCAAGCTTTGTTTCGCCCAGAACGGCGCTGATCTTAAGCTCTGAATCCTTGATGGCCTCAAGCAGCGAGACCCGTCTTTCTTTTTCCCTCTTCGGATCGAGCTTCTTGGTCGTTCTCGACCACCTGTCGCCGAACTTGGACATGATAGACTCAAGGTTCATAGCCGGGATACAGAACGTCATCGTGTTTTTAACATCTTTTATCTCCATTTCCAGCACCACGAGGATAACAACCTCGTCGGGTGAAATGGACTGCATAACTCTTGCGTTTGTCTCAATTGTGGTAATAACCGGGTTTATGTCGATGTATGTTCCCCATGGCTCTTTCAGAAGCGCAGCCATTTTGTTCAGCACCGTCGTAAACAGTCCCACCTCTATTTCGGTAAAATCCCTGTTCTGCTCATAGTAGGCCCCCTCGCCGCCCATGAGACGGTCCATCATCGTGAACGCTATCTGGTTCGATACCTGCATAATGCTGTTTGTTTCAATAACATCGTCATCGGTTATACCCATGTTAACCATAGACATCATTACATAGTCAGGAAGCGCATTGTTGAACTCGTAATATAACTGCTCCTCTATCTGAAGAACCTCAACCTTGCAGAAAATTCTCATAAGTCCTGTAAGATAAGATGAAAGCACTCGGGAATAGTTTTCAAAAATACCGTCTATAACTTTAAGCTGCTCCTTTGTGAACTTTTTAGGCATCTTAAAGTCATAGGTCTTCACTTTCTGTTCCTTTGCCTGCTCTTCAATTTCTTCAAAGGCTTTCGTTCCTTCAGACGAAAAGCTGTTCAACAGCGCGTCAATCTGGCTTTGCGACAGTACGTCAGCCATATCTTTGCAACCATCCTTTCCGGAAGCATTATCGTTCCGGTTTTATTCTTATGATCTGTTTTCGGCAAGCATATCTTCCTTTGAATAATAAACTCTGTCAGGATCGGTACGCTGTGAATCAATGTCCGGGACTGCTTCCTCGGCAGCCTCGCCTCCGCCCGATATCTCGCCGTTTTCGTCGGAGGGCTGAACAAAGCCCTTGCCGTATTCAAGCTGAAGCAGCTCGTTTACAACCTCCGGATCGGTAAAATCAACGTCGTTTCTGACAAAGATTATCTCAACACGCCTGTTCTGACGCCTGCCTTCTTCCGTATCGTTTTCGTCCACGGGACGGTACTTGCCGTAACCCGCCGAAGAAAATTTATCAGGTTCGCACACGTCGCGCCCCAACATATAGTTTATAACCGAATTAGCTCGCCCCGAAGAAAGCGACCATTCGTTTACGTCCGAATTTGAAGCGCCCGCGGTATGACCGCTGACCTTTATGGCGTAAATTCTTTCGTTTACGCTCCGTATACCGTCGGATATAATATCCAATATGTATTTTCCCTCATCAAGCAGCACATCGCTGTCTCCCCCAAAGAATATGTTGTCCCTGAAGCGCATATACACGCCTGTGTTTGACATCTCAACGCTTACGCTTTCCTGTAGGTTGTTAGTGACCACGACCTCTTTGAGGTACATATAAAAATCTTCAAAGTCCACAATTTCAGCGGCGTCGTCCACCTCGGGGACTTCATTGTCATAAATAGCGGTAGGATCGTTTTCCGCATTAGGCTCAAGCACAACCTGCGCTTTTTCTTCTATAGCGGGGCTTTTTGATAAAGCAGAAGCAAGATACTGCCACTTGCTCTGATCCATAGATGACATTGAATACAGCAGCACGAAAAACGTAAGAACCAGCGTTATCATGTCGCCGTAGGTGTCCATCCAGCTGCCGCCCTCTTCTTCCTGGGATTGTCTTCTTTTTGCCAAAGCATATTCCCCCTTTCGTAAATCGGGATAACCTTATTTTATTAGCAAACCATTAAATTTAGTACCATTAATCTTTCTGCAATATCAGATAGTATATTATAACATATTTTCACGCAAATTTAAAGCACATTTTAAAAATTATGTTCACTAACTATGCTGAAATTTACGCCAACTTTTAGTGATATTGCACATTTAGCACGCAATTTCTTCCAATATACGAAAAATTTGGAATTATTCTCCCTCGCTTGCGGCAGCCGAGCCTTTCTTCGGAACGTGCGTTCCGGGGAGCATCATTCTCAGCTTCTCCTCAACGTAACGGGGGTTAGCTCCCGAAATAATAGCAAGAGTACCCTCTTCAATGATCTGGAGACAGAGAATTTCCTGATTATGGTTATACTTACAAAGGTTGCCTATAGGCGTAAATATAAGGTGGGCAAGGATACAGCCGTAGAACGTTGTAACCAGCGCCGTTGACATACCTGCGCCAAGGGTCGTCGCCGAGTTCGGGTCGGTAGGGTCAAGAGCCGCAAGCATGTTGATAAGACCGATAAGGGTACCGATCATACCGAGGGCAGGAGCGATAGCCGAACCTCTTACCCAGAGAGCGTAGTTGCTCTCGTGACGCTCGCATATGAAGTTTATGGACTGGTCAAGCATAGTCTGGACCTTGTCCGAATCGTTTGCGTCAACGATAAGCATTAGGGACGATTTCATAAACGGGTCGGGGCAGGCATTCGCCGCCTCTTCAAGAGCAAGGATACCTTTCATACGCGCGGTCTTACAATGCTCCACCATTTGGGATATGTACGCATCGGGGTCATACTTTTTGGGTAAAAATGCCACCTTGAGCATTTTGGGTATCTTTGTCAGTACCGACAGCGGATAAATAAATACCAGCGCACCGATAGTACCGCCCACAACGATAGCGATAGAAGCAGGATCGATAAATCCGCTCAGCTCACCGCCGCTCGTAATACCCCAGACTATAAGTCCGATAGCAAGAACAAAGCCTATAATACCTGAAATATTCATAAACATTTCCTCCGATAAAAATTTTATCTATAAAAAAGCAGCACAAGCTACATTTTGTTCTATTCAGAAGCTCTCGTTTCCTTTCGGAAATCCTTTATCATTGTCACTATGTCGTCAAGCTTTTCCTGCACAAGATATCTGTGTCCGTTTTCCATTGTTATGACTGTATCGGGAGTTTCCTCTGCAAGCTCAATGAAGTTCTCATTTATAAGTATAACCGTTCCGTTGAGTCTTGTCAATTTAATCATATAAAATTTTTCCTTTCGGCATACTTTTAATACTTTTTGTACATTTATTAAAAATTCAACTCTCCGCAAAATCGCAGTAATAACTGCTTTACGGAGCAGTTTTTTGAGTACTGCCCCGTAAAGGTTATCATATACTGATTTTTAACCAAAGTACTGACAAAATCAGTATCAATAATAGTTATACAGAGGGATCGGCAGCGGTGTACGCCGCCATACCGTTTAATGGAAAGACCCGCCAAAGTCAGTCCATATTATCTAATGATCGGGATTATCTCTTAAGGTTTACAAGCTCCTCAAGCATGGAGTCGGAGGTTGTGATTATTCTCGCGTTAGCCTGGAAGCCTCTCTGGGTGATGATCATATCGGAGAATTCGTCAGCAAGGTTTACGTTGGACATCTCAACATAGCCCGACTTTATCGCTGTAGTAGTAACTCCGGGGTCAACGCCCGCTCTCTTCAGACCTGCTTCGCCCGAAGCCGCGCTCTCAGCGAACTGTGTATTGCCGTCCTCTGAAAGACCCTCGGGGTTCTCAAAAACAGCAATGTCGATTCTGCCCAAGAACTTTGTCTCGCCTGCATAGTTTACCATGATACGTCCGTCCGAACCTATGTCAAGGGCGTCTGCGTCCTTGAATCTTACCTCGCCGACAATAGCGCCCGCGTTACCTGCCGCAGCCTTTGCAGCCTTAAGAGCATCGCCCGTCTGGGGAACGCCGTTATTAAAGAACTGATCATAAATAGATGTTGTAGTTGTTCCGCCTGCACCACCTGTGCCGCCGCCTGTGCCTGTTCCACCGCTGTATACAGGAGAATTGCCGTCCTCGTCAACAATTTTCTTACCGGAATTGTCAACGTAGTATCTAAACTGTGCACCAGCAGCCTTTGCGTCAGTGTTGCTTGTGGGAGCATTGAGCTTTTTCAGAGTTTCCTGAATGTCAACGTACTTTTTCTTTTCCTCGTCGGTAATAGCCGTACCTGTTGTAGTACCACCGCCTGTACCGCCGCCTGTTCC
>CAMWVF010000021.1 GCA_947177545.1 uncultured Clostridia bacterium
GTATAATATATGTTGGAGTTTTTATAAGCAAATAAATTACAAAAAGGAGTAATCAATATGAACAAGTCATTAAGAAAAGCAATTATCGCAGGAAACTGGAAAATGAACAAGACCCGTCCCGAGGCTAAGGAGCTGCTGGAAGCTATCAAGCCGCTGGTCGCAAACGCAGGCGAGGTAGAGGTAATCGCGTGCGTACCCTACACAAATCTTGAAACTGCTGTGAACACAGTTGCGGGCTCAAACGTTAAGATTGGCGCGGAGAACGTTCACTTTGAAAAAAGCGGAGCTTTCACAGGCGAAATTTCCGCTGATATGCTCACTGAGATCGGCGTTGAGTACGTTGTTATCGGTCACTCCGAGAGACGTCAGTACTTCGGCGAGACGGACGAGACCGTAAACAAGAGGACAAAGGCTGCTCTTGCTGCGGGTCTGAAGCCTATCGTATGCGTTGGCGAGCTTCTCTGGGAGCGTGAGTGCAATATTACCGAAGAAGTCATCGCACGTCAGATCAAGCTTGACCTGTTTGACGTTTCCGCTGCGGACGTTAAGAAAACAGTTATCGCTTATGAGCCTGTTTGGGCTATCGGCACAGGCAAGACCGCTACTGCTGACCAGGCAGAGGAGGTTTGCGGATTTATCCGTGCAACTCTTGCAAAGCTTTACGATCAGGCTACAGCAGACGCTGTTACTATACAGTACGGCGGTTCAATGAACGCGGGCAACGCTGCTGAAATTCTTTCCAAGCCTAATGTTGACGGCGGACTTATCGGCGGAGCGTCCCTCAAGGCTGCGGACTTCAACACTATTGTACAAGCTGCTGTTAATGGCTGATTTACGTGGGCGGATACCATATCCGCCCGAATTTTCAGTACCGTGTTAAACGTTAAATTTTCCAGTCCCTTTTACCCGTCGTGTTGATGTATATGCGTATTGGCGATTTCGCTAATCCTCGATTGAAATTGTAAATTGACAGTAATATAATTGGTGCAATAAATCGAGATTTACGGAGGTGGTCTATATGGAAACAGAAAATATAACAGTCAGGTTGGAAGAAGAAAAAGATTATCGAAAAGTAGAAGAAATAACAAGAGCAGCATTTAACTATCCCGATAGAATAATGCGCGGTCAAATCGGCTGCCCTTACGAACACTGGATGGTTCATGAGTTAAGACATCGTGACGGCATTCCTGAACTGAGTTTAGTTGCTCAGCTAAAAAACGGAACAATAGTCGGGCATATTATTTGCAGCAAGGCTGTTGTAAGAATGGAAAGCTGTGAACTTCCCGTTCTTAATTTCGGGCCTTTGAGCGTACAGCCTGAATATCAGCGTCAAGGCATTGGCAAAGCGCTTATTCAAGCAATGATAGAGAAAGCCAAAAAACTTGATTACGGCGCTATTCTGTTTTTTGGCAGACCTGAATACTATCCTCAGTTTGGTTTTAAAGAGGCAGCTATATATGGCATATCCGACGCTGAAGGCTATAATTATCCGGCATTTATGGCAATGGAATTAAAAAAAGGATATTTAAAGAATGTTCGCGGCGGAAGGTTTTTCGAGTCGGATATATATAATGACGAGCTTAATCGTGATACTGTAATCGAGTTTGACAGAGATTTTTAACAGACATTAAACTTCCGTTTTGTTGAACAGCTTGACAAAGGCGGAAAATTATCAGACGTTTATCAACACGAAAGGTAAAAGGGAAATTTCCCAAGGAGGGCAGGTTACATGAAATCAAAACAGCTAAAGCTTGCCCGCAGGGAAGAACAGCGGCGTACCAGAACCGTCTCAGTGAAAACACGAAAGACGGTTGCTTTGGTGTGCGCTGTGGTTTTGGGAATAGCTCTTATCCTTTTTTCAGCAGACCTTATAAGGGTCAAGCGGAGAAATCAGCCGCCGCTTTTCTGCGTACCCGTCATAGAGTATGACAACGGCAGTACCGATTATTACGGCTTGTTCTACAAAGTCTGGAAAGACTACAACCCCTTTGAGGACGAGACAAGGTACTATATGGGATTTTGGTTTATACCTAAAGCATTTAATCTATAAAAATATACAAAAAGTATTATTTCACACCGAAAGGATTTGATAACAATGAGCAAAAAACCTCTTGCTTTAATTATTATGGACGGCTTCGGCATTAACAATGACAGCTACGGCAACGCCATTGTTGCTGCAAAAAAGCCTAATCTTGACAAGTATTTCGCCGAGTGTCCAAACACAATTATCGGCGCTTCGGGCTTGGACGTTGGTCTCCCCGACGGTCAGATGGGCAACTCCGAGGTCGGTCACACCAACATCGGCGCAGGACGTATCGTTTACCAGATGTTGGTTAAAATTTCCAAGTCTATTAAGGACGGGGATTTCTTTGCAAATCCCGCGCTGGTTTCCGCAATGGAAAACTGCAAGGCTAAGGGCAGCGCGCTCCATCTTATGGGACTTCTCTCCCCCGGCGGCGTTCACAGCCATATGGAACACCTTTACGGCTTGCTTGAAATGGCTAAGAAAAACGGTCTGGATAAGGTTTACGTTCACGCATTTCTTGACGGACGTGATGTTCCTCCCTCCTCCGCTGCGGAGTATATGGAAGAATTGGTTGCTGAAATCAAAAAAATCGGCGTTGGATCCGTTGCAACTATTGCGGGACGTTTCTATGCTATGGATCGTGACAACGCTTGGGACAGGGTTGAAAAGGCGTACTCCGCTCTTGTTTACGGCGAGGGAGTTATGGAGACAGACCCTGTTGAGGCTATCAAAAATTCCTACAAGAACGACGTTACCGACGAATTCATGCTCCCCACGGTTGTGGACAAGGACGGCATGATAAAGGCTGACGACAGTGTTATTTTCTTCAATTTCCGTCCTGACAGAGCAAGACAGATAACACGCTCCTTTGTGGACGAGGCGTTCACAGGCTTTGAAAGACGGAACGGCTTCTTCCCGGTTAAATTTGTGTGCATGGCACAGTACGACGCTGAAATGCCAAATGTTTCCGTTGCGTTTCCTCCCGAGGCTCTCACTATGACATTGGGCGAGTACCTCAGCAAGCAGGGCAAAACACAGCTCAGAATTGCCGAGACACAAAAGTATGCCCACGTAACGTTCTTCTTCAACGGTGGCGAGGAAAAAACCTTTGAGGGCGAGGACAGAATTCTTATTGACTCACCCAAGGTCGCAACCTTTGATATGCAGCCGGAAATGAGCGCATACGAGGTCACGGACGCTGTTGAAAAGGCAATTGAAAGCGACAAATACGATGTTATCATACTTAACTACGCAAACTGCGATATGGTTGGTCACACAGGCATTTTCGACGCTGCAAAGGCTGCTGTTGAAGCGGTTGACGAATGTGTCGGCAGAATGGTGAACGCTATTCTTTCCAAGGGCGGCGCGGCAATCATCACCGCTGACCATGGCAACGCCGACAAGCTTATGGAGGCGGACGGTTCACCATTTACCGCACACACTACAAATCCCGTACCCCTTATCGTTGTGGGATACGGAGACTGTAAGCTCCGTGATGGCGGAGTTTTAGCGGACATTGCTCCCACAATGCTGAAAATCCTTGATATTCCACAGCCTGAGGAAATGACAGGAAAGTCCCTTATAATTTAAGGTCGAAAGCCCCAAAAACAAAAATAAAGAGGATAGAATTGCTGAAATTCTATCCTCTTTTTCTATTCGGGGTTTTTGTCCCGCTTGTATTCAAGAATGTCTCCCGGCTGACAGTCAAGCACCTCGCAGATAGCCTCCAAAGTGGAAAAACGTATTGCCTTGACCTTTCCGGTTTTCAGATTGGAGAGGTTCACGTTTGATATACCAACCTTATAAGCGGAAGCTTTTCGCTTTGCTTTATAGAAGTTTTTTAAAGCACTTTCGTTCCGCCCAATGGACGTATAAACAGATTGTAACAACTTCCCTCGCCGAAAAGGTGCTCCATTTCAGCGATAAAATTTTCCAGCAGGTCGTTGGGAACAAACGCCTGAATTGTCCCAGCAAAGCCGCCGCCGTGTACTCGACAAGCCCCTCTGCCGTTCAAAACTTTTTCCGCTGTGTAAAGTCCAAGCACCATGCCCTGCTCTTTGGAGTCAACCGAGGCGAAAATATTCTGCAAATATTTAAAGGAGCTATTTCCGCTTGTTGTGACCTCACGGAGAAACATTTCAACATCTCCCTTTCGTAGAGCCTCCGCCTCACGGTCGACACGCTCGTTTTCGTCAAAGAAATGGAATGCTCTTGATACCGCACGGTCTCCGCAGGCTTTCCGCACCTCTGCTATATTTTCCCAAAGCTGCTCTCGGGTAATGTCACGCAGCTCGTTCTTGCCGAAAAATTTTGCCACAGACTTCATTTCAACGGGAATTGCCGCATATTCGGGGGTAAGGTCAGCATGATTGCCCTTTGTGTCAACAATGCAAAGGCTGTAACCGCTGCTTGCAAAATCATAGCTAATTGCGTCTATAACAGGGTTTGCCGTGTCCGCAAAATCAATTTCTATAAAGCCTCCCACAGAGGAAGCCATTTGATCCATAAGTCCGCTGGGCTTGCCGAAATGAGCGTTTTCAGCGTACTGGGCAAACTGCGCGACCTTAACTGGACTTACCGAACCGCCGTTGTAAAGGTGTGAAAGAATAGTACCGATAAGCACTTCAAACGCCGCCGAAGAGGAAATGCCGCTGCCTTTCAGAACGTTTGATGTGGTGTACGCCTTAAAGCCGCCGACAGCAAGACCGTCCCGCTTGAAAGCGTCCGCAACACCGCGTATCAATGCGGCAGAAGTGTTCTTGTCCTCATCATGAACAGACAGGTCGGAAACGTCCACAATATCCTGAGGAAATCCCTCGGATTTCACAGTGATAACGCCGTCATTCGTTGGAATAACAAAAGCAATAACATCAAGGCACACCGCCGCCGCAAGAACCTTTCCTCTGTTGTGGTCGGTGTGATTTCCGCCCACTTCAGTCCTTCCCGAGGCGGAAAAGATCATGGTGTTTTCCTGTGCGCCGAAAAGCTCCTCAAAGGCTTTTTCCGCCTTTTGGTAACGCTCCCGCTGAATGTCAAGCGCATTTTCTCCGTAAAGCTTTTTTAAAATTTCATCAATGTTTTTCATATGTAATTCTCCTTTTGCATTTTTATTTTACAGCAATTCCACGCAGGAAATGTACAAAGCTCAAGCCTAAATCTTGCATATATGGATTTTGGCGCGGAATTTTGTTTACATTTCCAAAGTGGAATTGCTGTAAGCTATAACCGTCACATCATCTGACATAGTTCCCTCGATGGTGTAATATTCAGGAAGATCATAATGTATGTAAACTCCTCCATCACCGTTTGCTTTTATCTCTGCAATTGGCTTCACTGCAAATGTATATTTCTTGCCGCTTTTTATGCCATTTAATTTTATCGACGTTCCTGCAGTTTCTTTTATTAACTTATAACTTCCATATTTATTTTTTTGATATACTTCATATTTTACAGCGCTTGATACTCCGTCCCAGTTTAATTTATATGTTTCTGCATCTTTTGAGTAAACAGCTTTTGCATTAGTTGTTATATAGCTTTTTAGCTTTACATCTTTTTTACATCCAGCAAAAGCTTCCTTGTCAATATCAATTTCAAATGACGGTAAAGTTAATTCATTGATATTAGTACAAAAAAAAGCATTTCCTTTAATTCTTTTCAATTTTGAATCTTTAGGAATATATACTTCTTTTAAGCTTTCACAATTTGGAAATGTTTTGTTTAATTCTTCCAATAAAGGCGGAATATTTATTCTTTCCAATGATTCCATACTCACAAAAGAAAATACTTCTATTTCTTTTACATTATTTGGTATAATAACTTCAGTTAAATTATTGCAAGCATGAAAAGAACTATCTTTAATAGTTTGAGTATTATCAGGAATTTCATAAACAATTCTATCGTCAAATTGAGCATAGGACATTAGCGTTTTTCCGTCTTTACTGAAAATCACGTTATCAATAAGCGACATATATTTGTTTTTCGGGTTTAAATCAAATTCATGACAAGCAACGCTTCCTAAAATTGCGCTAACGTCGCGGGTTTTGCTTTTGCTTGTTATTTTATCGGGAATTTTTAATGCAGTATAGCTTAATTCAAAATCGTCATCATCTTCATATACTACTACATGGTCTCTTTCCAAGGCATATTCTTTACCGTCCTCTGACAAGTAAATATTCCAATCAGGATCAATGTCATACATATATCTTTGTATATTGGCTTTAGCGTTATAACTGTCATTTTCAAATTCAAAATACAAACAACCGCCTATCTCCTTGTAAGTCTGTGCAAATGCTGTAAATATGCACATCACACACGTTAATGCAGTTATTGACAAAATTGCTGTTACTTTTAATATTTTTTTTATATTTTGCTTCATAAATATGACCTCCAAACAAAGTCAAGCATACTAAACCCGCTAATTTGCGTCATAAAACACCCTGTAATTCTTCTCAGAGTGAGAATAGGTACTCATAACAAGACCTATGCAGACAAACATACTCGCCATGCTGGAGCCGCCCTGACTTACAAATGGCAGCGGTACGCCGATAACAGGCATTACCCCCAGTACCATACCAAGGTTTAGGACGCAATGTATGAACATCATTGAGAACACACCTATGCAGATGTATTTGCCTAAATCGTCCTTGGCGATCCTGCTGTCCACAAGAATTTTCAAGCAGATAAACGCAAGGACGGACACCAGCGCTATACAGCCGATAAAGCCGAAGCACTGTCCCACATAGGTGAAAATAAAATCGTTCTGCACCTCGGGGACGCTTACGTATTCGTCAGCAAAAAGCCCCTTGCCGAAAAGCTGTCCCGAGCCGAGAGCAAGCTTGCCCCAGTACTGCTGATAGGCTATCGCCGCAAACTCGGGGTTGGACATTGGTTCCTCCTCAAAAAGCACGAGAAATCGGAGCTTCTGGTGGGGGAGCATTATTTTGTCCCACAGTATCCAAATGGCGATAGGGGCGGCGACCAAGCAAGGGACAATGTATTTCCATGATATACCCGCCGCAAACATCATGCACACAAACATGAAGAAAAATATCAAAGCCGTACCGTCGTCACCCTGGGCAACAACAATAAGGGTCGGTACTGCGCCGTGAATGCAGAGCAGCGTCACGTTGCCGATATTGTTTATTTTTTCCCCCACCTTTGAAAGGTGCAGGGCAAAGGTCATTATAAAGGCTATTTTCAGGACTTCCGAGGGTTGGAATGTGGTAAAGCCTAAGTCTATCCATGCGGCGTCATCCGCGCTGTCTACGGGCTTGTAGGCGAGGGACGTGAACGTCAGCAGGGTCAGACCGATAGCGGCAGGTGCGTACAGAAACCACAGCTTTGTGAATTTATGGTAGTCCAACGCGGACAGCACAAGTGCAAAGAAAGCTCCTACACAGAGGCATATGAACTGAATTTTGTACATACTCGCGCCTTTATTGGTTATCTCGTTATGGACGATAGAGTACATCATAAGTACCGAAAACGCCGACACACCGCATACTGCGATAAAAAGCGTTTTGTCAAGCTTTTTGAAATACTGCCATATTATTTTTAAAACAGTTTTAAGCATAGCTGTTCCTTTCATAGAAGATAGGTGGTTAGAGGATAGAATTCCCGGTTTGTCAAAAAGTGCAAGAAATAAAACAACAGAATTATTGATATGTAAAAGATATAAAATTCTATTCTCTATCTTCTACCCTCTATCTTCTATTATTATACCTTAAAAATCCGGTCATTGCAATAGATTTTCAATTTTGATACCAAATTGTAATCATTCTTTGTAGTACTCTTCGGTATCGCAGTATTTCTCATTTATATTTTTTTTCAGTACTTCAAAAATATAGTCGTAGCCGAACCTGCTCATAGATTTTACTCCATGGCTTTCCGCAAGCTCTCTTGTGTAGTCGGACAGCTTGTATATCCTCACGTCATGATAACTGCCGTCATAGTGGGTAACTATTGGTATAAGCTCGATATTGCCGATTATAGGCTTGTCGGACTCTGCGGCGTTTTCGTCCACACGGAGGGAAACGTCAAACTCCAGTATGCCGCCGATAAGGTTTTGTCCCACGCTTTGGGCGGAGATAAAATTGCCTAAAGAATATGCGCAGAGAGTGACCGTGCCGTCCTCCCTCTCTATTTCCTCAATGTCGCGGAGGACATGGGGGTGGTTGCCGATAATAACGTCCGCGCCGGCGTCGGAAAGCTGCTTTGCAACGTTCCGCTGATAGTCGCTTATGATGTCGGAATTTTCCACTCCCCAATGGAGAGAAACCACGCACACGTCGGAAATTTCCTTTGCCTTTTTTATTTCGGCAATCATTGTATCAATGTCGTTGGAGTCGCCAATAATAAGCTCGGAGCCTTGGGGCAGGTGCAGACCGTTCAGGGACTCGGTATAGGAAAGAAATGAAAAAGTTATCCCCTCGAACTCGGCAGTGCGGATATTGTCCCTGTCCTCGGCATTTCGGTATGCTCCGCAGACAACGGCGTTTTTGCCGTCCCAGTAATCAAGGCAGGCGGTGAGACCGTCAGTGCCCTTGTCCAGAGTGTGGTTATTTGCGATAGTGAAAACATCGAAGCCGATGTCCAGCATATGATCCCCCAAAGCGGTGGGACTGTTGAACAGCGGATATGTGGAAGGTTCAAAAACGTCGTTGCAAATCAGCGTTTCCTGATTTATCACGGCAACGTCAGCGGAACGTATAATTTTTACAATATTTTCATAGGCATAGGAAAAGTCATAGCCATTCCCGCCCGCGCGGGCGTTTGCCTGCTTGTAAATACTGGAGTGTATAAGGTTGTCCCCTACGGCTGCGAAGCTTACGGTGCTGTATTCGGGCTGGGGGACTGTGGTTTCCGTTGTTGTTTCCGCCGTGGTTTCTGAGGAAGTTGTTTCCGTTGTCTCCGAGACCGTGGAAGCTTCCACAACGTCGGGTTTGTCCAATACATGATTTCGGCTGTCCGTATCGCACGAGGTCATGCCCAGTATTAACGCCGCCGAGAGAATTATATTTAAAAGCTTTTTCATTTCGGTACTCCTTAAATGTATGTGTCGGTTCATACTATATTATAAAATATTTTATCGTAAAATGCAATGATTTTACAAAATTCTGTTGAAATATTTTTCATGTTATACTATAATAATTGTATAAAGTGGGCAGTTTTGAAAAGGAACAGCCAAAACGAGAAAGATAATCAAAAATTCTATAAAATCAATCATTGCGGAGATATTATCATATCCGAACACCGTTATGATTTTTTAGCTGCAAGTGAGCTGCTGTTCTGATGACGGCGGCAGGACAGTGCATAAGATCTCAATGAAAGGAATGAGCAAAATGGTGAAATTTTCAAAGGACGCGGTGGATGCCGCAAAAAAGGCGGCGGAAGCGCTTGCGGAGGAGATAAACGGTCTCGGGGCAATGAGCTTCTCAGACATACCTGCTGAGGGTACCGCAATGGTTATTGTGGACGCTGTGAACGGTTTTATCCGCAAGGGCGCTATGTCCTCGAAAAGAATTGAAATCATTATTCCGAATATTGTTTCCCTTATGAAAAAGTGCAAGGAAAAGGACATTCCCATTGCGGCGTTTGCGGACTGCCACGGTGAAAGCTGCGCGGAGTTTGAAAGCTTCCCGCCCCACTGTATAAAGGGTACAAGCGAATCGGAAATTGTGGACGAGATAAAAAGCGAGGGCGGCTACAAGCTTATCGAGAAAAATTCCACCAACGGCTTCCATGAAAAGCAGTTCAGGGACTGTCTTGAAGCAAACGGCAAGAGCAGGTTTATCGTTACGGGGGACTGCACCGA